>CAZIMT010000023.1:23623-27388 GCA_964540295.1 uncultured Phycisphaeraceae bacterium | reverse complement strand
CCGTCGGCGAGGCCCTCCTAGGCCGCGTGGTCGATCCTCTCGGCCGCCCCATCGACGACCGCGGACCCATCCTGACCAGCACCTTCCGCAAGGTTGACATCATCGCCCCCGGCATCGCTGAACGCCAGCCCGTCACCGAGCCCATGCAGACCGGCATCAAGGCCATCGACGCCATGATCCCCATCGGTCGCGGCCAGCGCGAGCTCATCATCGGCGACCGCAAAACCGGCAAAACCGCCGTCGCTATCGACGCAATCATCAACCAAAAACAATACTGGGGTACCAAAGACGCCATGGTCTGCGTCTACGTCGCCGTCGGGCAGAAGTCTTCCACCGTCGCCGCCGTCGTCGAGGTTCTCCGCAAGGCTGGCGCGATGGAATACACCATCGTCGTCAACGCCTCCGCCGCCGATCCGGCCCCCATGCAATACATCGCCCCCTACTCCGGCTGCGCGATGGCCGAGCACTTCATGTGGCAGGGCAAGGACGGCGAGCAAGGCCCCGCTCGCCCCAAGCACGCCCTCTGCGTCTACGACGATCTCTCCAAGCAGGCTGTCGCCTATCGCCAGCTCTCGCTCCTTCTCCGCCGTCCCCCGGGCCGCGAGGCCTACCCCGGCGACGTGTTCTATCTCCACTCCCGCCTCCTCGAACGCGCCACCAAGCTCTCTGACGAGAACGGCGGCGGAACACTCACCGCTCTCCCCATCATCGAAACCCAAGAAGGCGACGTCTCGGCCTACATCCCCACCAACGTCATCTCCATCACCGACGGCCAGATCTACCTCGAACCTGAACTCTTCTTCTCCGGCGTCCGCCCCGCCATCAACGTTGGTATCTCTGTCTCACGCGTAGGCGGTAACGCCCAGGTCAAGGGCATGAAGAAGATCTCCGGCTCGCTCCGCCTCGACCTCGCCAGCGCTCGCGAGCTTGAAGCCTTCGCCCAGCTCGGTACCGAACTCGACAAAGCCACCCAGCGCCAGCTCGACCGAGGCCGCCGCTTCGTCGAACTCCTCAAGCAAGGCCAGTACACCCCCTTCACCGTCACCGACCAGATCATCTCGATCTTCGCTGGCACCAAAGGCATCCTCGACGACGTCCCCGTGGTGGACGTCCGCGAGTTCGAGAAGAAAATGCTCGAATACATGACCACCAGCGGCAAGGCCGTCCGCGACGAACTCGACCAGAAAAAAGCCTTCGACGCAACCCTCGAAAAGAAACTCGAAGACGCGATCAAGGCCTTCAAGAGCGGGTTCAAGCCGACCAAGGCCTAATTGAATCGCCCACCATCTGCTCCCTCAGAACCCTCGACTTCGGTCGAGGGTTTTTTTCCCGTTCATCCTCCATTATGTACATTGTTCTGAATTGCCGGGCGCTATTGCCGTCTCAAGCGCTTTCTCACTTGGAAAGGAGTATACAAAATTCAATTACGAACTGTGAAGAGCGTGCTCGTTTGCTGTTCCACTCGAGTGCTTCCAGCCACTGCACTCCTCGGTGCCTTGCCCGTCATCGCACACGGACAGTGCGTCCTAATGTCCAACGCCACCCTCGATTATTCAATCCAACTCGCCGGGCTCGAACTCCCTGTCAAACTGCCCGGCAGCATCGTCAACGTGACGCTGAGCCCTTGCCGCGAGAACAACTCGATCGATTTCCTTGGCTGGTCGCTCACCGCGTCCCGGGTCGACGGTAACAACACTGCTGGCTCTGAACTGAACTTCGATGTCGTCTCGTTTGGGGAATCGGTCAACGATCGCATCGGCGAATTCATCGAGGGCGAGGGCTTCAATTGGGACGGTGGCCTCACCATCCAAGACTGCCCAATTACCGGCAGTAAGCCGCTCGGGCGCGTCGGCGGAAGCATAAATCTTTACTCCTTTTGGATCGGCGGCGGCGGCCCCGTAAAGCAGCGGATCCGCAACGACTTCACCGCATGCGATTCGATTGTGGTTGACGCGGACGCGCCCGCCGTCATCGAAGTGCCGGTCACGCTGGCGGGCTCGGTCCTCGCGGCAGAGTCCTTCGGCGACCTTCAAGAGACCTACGGCAAGGCATACCTCCACATGTCCGGCAGCATCGCTGGTCAAGCCATTGGCCCCTTCGAAGTCCGCGTCGAATCGCAATCCGTCATCCCCAAGGAAGACTCCATCAACCGCACGACCAACGTCCGCATCTCCCTCGACGCCAGCCGCAACGAGTTTGAACTCGCGGTCAACGGCTACGCCGAAATCGAGGCGCAAGCCAAGTCCACTGGATTCTTCGGCACCATCGCCGGTGCCTCGACCGCCCCCGCGTTCTACCCCGACACCATCCGCGTCGGCTTCTTCCGGGACGAAGCTGGCGGTGCCCTCCCACTCGGGCTCAGAATCGCTAGCAGGAACTCCGCCACCGTCTACGTCGATACAAGGCCATCTTGCCCCGCCAACTTCAACCGCGACGGCTTCGTCAACGGTGACGACTTTAACGCCTTCGTCGATGCGTTCGTCGCCGGCTGCTAAACCACGCTCCATTGCTGCCATTGCTGATCCACCTCCCTCAACCCGCTACACACCTACACTCTCTCACCATCCACAGCCCCGAGGAAACCGCCATGACCACCGCGACCACCGCCCCCGCCGCCATCCTCGCCGCGCTCTCTAACCTCACCGAACCCTGCTCCGCTATCCAGCTCGCCACGCTCCCCAGCGGGCAGCTCATCGCCCGCTACCGCAAGGGCGTTGAGAACTTTGACCGCCGTCTTTTTAAGCTCAGCGAATCGCAGATCGACCAAGCCTTCCTCCCCAATGTGGGCGGCGCGGCCGACGTCGGCCGCTGGCCCGTCCGCGTGCTCCTCGGCCATCTTGCCGACGCCGACCTGGCGCAGTCTCACCGCATGAGAAGGGCCGTCGGCGAGGATAACCCCGTCCTCTCCTCTTGGGACGAGAACGCCTTCATCGACAACGATGTCTATGGCCTCAACCACGCCCTCGCCACCGACCCCGCCGCCCAACAGCACGCCGTCATGAACGTATTGGGCGGCAACGTCGCACTCATCCACACCGTCCGCCAGTGGACTGGCCAGTGGCTCAGCACCCTCACCGAGGCCCAGCTCGGCCGCACCGCCATGCACCCCGAGCGCGGCTCGCTCAGCGTCAAGCTCATGCTCGCCTCCATGGTCTGGCACCTCGAACACCACGCCCGATTCCTCGCTCGCAAGCTCGACCGACTCGTCGGACCCGATGTCGAGGACGAGGCCCCCAAGGGCGGATGCGGCGCTGGATGCGGTTGTAAGTCCAAGTAGCTGGACCACCGAAAATCGCTGTGTTTCCTCGCCTTTCCTACGTCTTCTCGCGGTACCGGTTTCTAACCTGCTCCTCGGCGTCCTACTTCTTTCTCCTTGCGGCTCCTTGGTCAGTTCCGATGACCAAACCCAAACTCAACCACTCGCCATACGCGCACCCACATGCGTAGACTTCTTCCGATGCGAACGGTCAGGTTTCAACTTCGCTCGCTGATCACCTCGCCCAAACCGGCGACGGACGCGACGAGCACAGGCCCGATCGAAACCACGATCTCGAGCCTGAACACCGCTTCCAAACGGTGTTGTCGATGCTCAATCTGCTGTTGACCGTGTGCCCAACGCGATTCAGAACACCTGAATCAACCAAGGCATCCAAGTCCGGCCTGGCGCTCGACCTCTTCAAAATAACCCACGTCTTTCTCGGGCTAATCGCCACTTCTCCGGTCTGGTTCCGCCCGCGATCCCCTCGCGCTGCCGTTCCAGCCCTC
>CAZIMT010000023.1:0-23523 GCA_964540295.1 uncultured Phycisphaeraceae bacterium | reverse complement strand
CACTTCTCCGGTCTGGTTCCGCCCGCGATCCCCTCGCGCTGCCGTTCCAGCCCTCGTTCGCTACGGAGCTCATCTCATGACCACGCTCTCTTCCAAACCCAACTTGACCAATTCGGCGTCAATCCTGAGTACCACCCTGAGCACCACCCTAAGCACAAAGCCCGGTACCCTGGCCGTGAACGCCAAGCCCCGCCCTAACCACGCCGCCCGCGTCTACGACAGCATCCTCGATCTCCTCCCCAACGAGGAGAATCCGTCCCCGCTCGTGCGCGTGCAACGCTTCGCCTTCCCCGGCTCGGTCCTCTACGCCAAGCTCGAATGGATGAACCCCTTCGGCTCTGTCAAGGACCGCGCCGCATCGGAAATGATCGACCGCCTTGAACAACAGGGCCTGCTCGGGCTCCAGCCTAGCGGCAAGGTCCGTGGCATCGTCGAGCCCACCTCCGGCAACACCGGCCTGAGCCTCGCTGGCATCTGCGCCGCGCGCGGCTACCCCATGCGGGCCGTCGTGCCCGCCAAGGTTCCACGCGAAAAGAAAACCCTCCTCCGCATCGCCGGGGCCGACGTCGATGTCGTCGCCGACGCGCTCTGCCCGCTCCCCGGCACCGAAGACGGCACTATCGGCATGGCCAAGTCCCACGCCCGCGCCTCGAGCGATCGCTACCTCATGCCCAACCAGTACGAGAACCCAGCCAACGCCGACGCTCACTTCCGCACCACAGGCCCCGAGATCTGGCGCCAGACCGAGGGAAAAGTCTCTCACGTCTTCCTCTCACTCGGAACCTGCGGCACCGTCACCGGCCTGTCGAAGTTCCTGAAGGCGAAAAACCTCAACATCAAGATCATCGCCGTCCAGCCCTCACCCGGCCACGACGTCCCAGGCCTCCGCAACGTCAGCGAACTCGGCGTCTCCAAGCTCTACGACCCCGCCCTCATCGACGGCATCCTCGAGGTCGACTACCGACTCGCCTACCAACGCGCTCTCGAGCTCTGCCAGCGCGAAGGCCTCTTCGCCGGGCCCAGCTCCGGGCTCATCTACGAGGGCGCCCGAGTCACCGCCGCACGAACCCCCGTCACCCTCGGCGTGGCCATCTTCTGCGACAGCATCTTCAAGTACACCAGCACCATGGAACAGCATCTGCCGGAGCTCGCGAGCGATGATTAAAAGCCCGCCTATCAACCCTCCAGTTTTTAGTGAGATGGGTTTTCAACCCGTCTCTCACGCTCTACTTCTTGGTTCAGAATCTGCCTCAAGCCAGGCGCACCAACCGCGCCTCTCGCGATGTTGAACAAACCACACCGCCCTATCTCGCACCCGGATTCTCATCACCTCAACCAAACACTTATCACACAGGAACAACCATGGCCACGTACGCCAACCCTCAATCTCTTGTCTCCACCGAATGGCTCGCCGCCAACCTCAACAACCCCGCCGTCCGCACCGTCGAGATCAACGTCGACACCAACCTCTACGACGCTGGCCACATCCCCGGCGCGGTCAGCTTCAACTGGAACTCACAGCTCCAAGACCAGCTTTCGCGCGACATCATCAGCAAGAACCAGTACGAGGCTCTTCTGTCCGAGGCCGGAATCCGACCTACTGACACCGTTGTGATCTATGGCGACCACAGCAACTGGTTTGCCGCCTACGCCTTCTGGCTCTTCAAGATCTACCAGCACGCTCAAGTCCGCCTGCTCAACGGCGGGCGGGCCAAGTGGCTCAACGATTCCTCACTCCCCTTCACCACCGATCGGCCCACGCTCGAGCGTTCCAACTACACCGTCACCGCCATAGATCACACCCTCCGCGCCAAACTCCCCGAGGTGCTGCTCGCCTCGCAGGCCCGCTCCCACTCTCTTGTCGATGTCCGCAGCCTCGACGAGTTCTCAGGCAAGGTCATCGCGCCGCCCGGCATGAACGAGACCGCCCAGCGCGGCGGGCACATCCCCGGCGCCACCAGCATCCCCTGGTCCACCGCCGTCGCCCCCGACGGCACCTTCAAGTCCGCCGACGAACTTCGAGCCATCTATTTCGATTCACTGGGTGTCACGCCCACCAAGCCCGCCATCGCCTATTGCCGCATCGGCGAACGCTCCAGCCACTCCTGGTTCGTGCTCAAGTACCTGCTGGGCGTCAAAGACGTCAAAAACTATGACGGAAGTTGGACAGAATACGGAAACCTCATCGGCGTTCCCATCGAAAGGTAAAGCGGCACTCGCCATCAGCGGCCTTTCTCGCTCGCTACCCACCACTTTCCGTCCGCCAACAGCCCGTTTCTCAATCCGCGCCGTCGGGGCGTGCGTATTTCCGCCCGCAGCGTCCCTGCGCTTCACCGGCGCCGGGACGCCTTGAGGAGAGAGGCTTGAGAGTGATTTGAGAGAGAGAGATGGGACGAGATCGCTCGCCCAAGTTCGGATCCCGGGAGGGATCAAGAGAAGAGTTCCCGGAGCCCCGTCCTCGGAGGGACATCGAGAGGGGCCATCCCAGAGGCAGCCAGAGGCAGCCAGAGGCAGAGAAAGATCCCGGGAAACACCGGCCTCGGCGAACACGCCGAGGCCGGATTTTTTTTGGAATCTTCGCCAAACACCGCAAGAAACCCGAGGCTCCACGACACGCCCCGAAAGTTTCTCGTCCGTACGCGGAACCAACCCGGCCCCTGACCCGTATACTACGTGACACATAGTATGTGTCGCCAAGCCTGAATCCTTCTCTCCGTCTCTTCGTCTCTTTCTCAAGGACCACCATGCGAATCGAACGAGAACTCATGCGCGGCGCCGGACCCCTGGCCGTCCTCAAACTCCTCGAACGCGGCGAGATGTACGGCTATCAACTCGTTGAAGCCCTCGCCAAACGCACCGCTGGCGTCCTCGACATGGGACAATCAACCCTCTATCCACTCCTCTACAACCTCGAAGCCAAAGGCCTCATCGAGTCAGTCTGGAAAACCAGCACCACCGAACGCGACCGCAAGTACTACCGCCTTACCAAAGCTGGCATCAAACGCCTCCTTAAAGACACCGAGCAGTGGCGAGCCGTCAACGCCGCCATGGCCGCGCTGGGCATCACCGCGTCCCTCGCCAACCCCCTCCGCACTCCCAGACTCAACCTCGGCGGCGGTGCCGCATGACCAACCCGCACCGCACCGACATCGCCCTTGCCGATCAGAACCTCGTGATGCGCATCCTCCGCACACCCATCCACATTCTCCCCCAGAATCTTCGAAGAAAATCAGCCGAAAGAGCTATCGCTCAAACCAACCTTCCCGAACTTCTTCAACGCCTCATCCTCGACGTCACCAACCGCTCGAAACTCTGGCGCTCCGAACGACTCGACGTCGCCCGCGAGCTCGCCTCCCACTTCCACGACGGCCTCGCCTCCGGCACCTCATCCGACAAACTCGCCGAAAACTTCGGCGACCGAGCCCAAGCCGCCGCACTCATCCGCCGATCCAAAAAACGCTGCCGCCCCAAGGCCTGGCACGCTCTCGCGCTCACTACCAAGGCCGTCGGACTCCTCTTCATCGCCACCATCGCTCTCTACCTCGCCCTCGCCGCTCGCGCCTTCCTCACCCACCCCAACATCGCTCGCAACTACCTCGCCGAGATCAACGCCGACATTGAAAAAATCCCCGAAGCCAACCGAGCCTGGCCTCTCTACCGCCAGGCCTACCTCGCGCAGCCTCGCATGCCCGAGGAAATCGCAAAAGAGCAATTCCCCGCGATCAAACCTGAGGACCCTCTCTGGCCAACCACAGTTGCCTATGTCAAGGAATGCCAGCCTCAAATCAAGCTCCTCCACCAAGCCGCCGCACTCCCCTCACTGGGCAGCTTTCTCTCGTACCAAATCACCGACGTCGAGGTCGACACGCACTCACGCTGGCTCGCCGGAACGGACCTCGAAAAAGCTCGCGCCCAGTCCAAACGTCAGGCCGACGGCTTTGCGCTCTCAACCGACCCCAACCCCGATCTGATCGGTGTTCTCATCTTCAACCTCGGCACCATGCGTCACTTCGCGCGGCTCCTCACCCTCGACGCCCGTATTGCCGCGCTCAACAACGACCCGCACGCGCACACGAGAACCTCGAGTCCATGTATAAAATGTCTGCGCACCTCTCCGAATCCGGCTTCATCATCAGCGGCCTCGTCCGCCTCGCCATCCACGACCGCGCCACCCAAACACTTAGCAACATCCTTCGCGATCAACCCGACCTGCTCTCGACCGACCAACTCACATCGCTCGCCCATGTCCTCGCGCGCAACAACCTCGCCGTCGACCTCTCTACAGAACGCCTCTTCTTCTATGACTTCATCCAGCGGGCCTACTCCGACAACGGCCGCGGAGACGGCCACCTCACCGCCGAAGGATTTAATCTCCTTAACAAATACAACTTCCAGCCGAACGGCAGCACCTCACTCGAAGCTCTGATCGCCCCCGCCGCAACCGGCCTCATGGCATCACGCAAAGAAATCACGAGGCTCTACGAACAAGGCCTCGATCAGGCGGTTCGATTCGCCGCGACACCCGTCTGGAAACGCACCGACGCCGATAGCCCGGACCTTGCGTCAGCAAACATCGCGGCCAGCGCAACCTCACGCTTCCGTTTCTTGCCCGTCTGGGCCCTCACCCCCGCGCTCGGCCGAGCAGTCTGGGTTCACGACGAATCCACTCAACGCAGCGCCGGTCTCCTCACTGCCATCGCCATCGAGATCTACCGCCGCAAGCACGGCTCATACCCCAGTTCTCTCGCCGACATCGAAACATCAATCCTCCCCGCCATCCCTCTCGACATGTTCGACGGCCAACCCCTCCGCTACCTCCCTCACAACCTCCTCGACAACAACCGACCCGTCATCTACTCGATCGGCGTCGATCGCAAGGACGACCACGCCCGAGCACCAGAAAAAATCATAAACGGCGTAGCATCTCCCTCCAATTGGATGTCCGAGTCACGCCTCAAAGACGCGCTCCAAAGCCCAACCGAACGCTCTTCCATCGACGGCGACTGGATCCTCTGGCCACTCTCGCCAGACCCCGCTTCAAAGTCGCAGTAGCCGTCGCGCCGTGCTCGTCTACGCTTTCCGCATGACTCAAGGCGCGAACACCTCCACCACCAATACACACCTCGTCGCGAACTCAATCGCGAACACAGTCGCGAACACCGCAGCGAACCCGGTCGAGAACACCGCAGCGCTCCACGCCGAGCCCAAGCCCGCGCCATCTTCTGCCTCAGCCGCACCTCTCCCCGACTCCTCCATCCGCCGCGTCCCCTTCAACGCTGCCACCCTCGACTCACCTCCGCCCGCGCCCCTCACCGACGTCATGGGCGGCTCATCTCGCTGGGAAATCAAACTCCACACCCACGGTTTCATCGCCCTCATCGACGCCATGCCGCGGCTCGTCCCCCAAGGCCAGACCGCCGACGCCGCCATCGTCCAGGCCGCCCGCGTCTCCTATGGCCAAGGGACCAAGCACGTCAACGAAGACCGCGGGCTGATCCGCTACCTTCTCCGCCACCGCCACACCACGCCGTTGGAGATGGTCGAGTTCAAGTTCCACGTCGCCATGCCGATCTTTGTCGCTCGTCAGTGGATCCGGCACCGCACCGCCAACGTAAACGAATACTCCGCCCGCTACTCGATCCTCCCCGACCGCTTCTACATCCCCAGCCCTGAAGAGGTCCGCAAGCAGTCCAAGTCCAACCGTCAAGGCGGCGAAGAACGCTTCGACGTCCAGAGCGACCCCGAGCAGGCGAGAATCGCCGAGAAATACCTTCAATATCTAGCCGACGTGGAAAAACTTCACCCGCGCTATATGGACCTGACCCAGGAAGGCGTCAGCCGCGAGCTGGCTCGGATCGGGCTGCCGGTCAATATGTACACCGAGTGGTACTGGAAGTGCGACCTGCACAACATCCTGCGATTCCTAAGCTTGCGCTACGACGCCCACGCGCAATCAGAAATCCGCGAATACGCGGCCGCGATGTGGACGCTCCTCGCCCCCATCGTCCCTGTCACGCTCGAAGCGTGGCGCGATTACGAGCTGGAGTCCGTCCGGCTCACCAAGCTGGAAGTAGAGGCTCTGCAAGGGTTTCACGCCGGTGGCACGGGCCACTTGCGGACGGAAAACTCACGCGAACAAGCCGAATGGCTCGCGAAAGCAAAAAAACTGGGGATCACGGTCAATCCGCCAGTTCAAACCTCGCGTTAAAGCTGGTGGCAGCCCTGATTTCAGCAGCTGAAGCGTGAATTTGGCGGCGTGCCCAGGTGGATCGAAGGCAATCTGCTGGAATCGGTCCGCCGAACAGGATCTTCGCGAGGCAATTCTCGCGCGGCCAAGAAAAGATTTGATTTTTAAGGAACACCTGCAAGATGTGTTCTGATCGGTGACGTGGTCTGATCTGGAACTCGTCTGTGGCCCGAATCAGGCTGGAAACACCGTACTTTGCCGGAACATCCTAGTTTGGAATGCCGTACAAAGAACGTATTGAGCGCGCAAGTTGAGCCCGCGTCATAGGGGACGCGAGCGCAAAGATATCAAAAAGATGACATTCCGTTAAAAAAAGACTTGCAACGCGAACCATCTGCGGTTAAAGTGTCCGCGGGTCAGGAACGAGTCGTTCGTTCTCTCGTGTTGAATGTGTCACATGTTTCCAAGTTTGCAAGAATAGTGAGGAGATTTTTATGAAGATTGCTGCTCTCGTCGCCCTCGCGGGCATCGCCACCCTGGCTTCGGCCCAGGTCAACCAGATGGACATCAAGGCCCGCATCGTCGGTACCACCGACTGGGTCGATTCGATCAACTTCGTCTCGATCAACAACAACGACCCTCTCAACCTCGAAGTGGCTGTGTTCTACAACTGGACCTCAGGCGTTGACGGCGGCGTCGCGTTCTCGGGCGTCACCCACAGCGTCACCACCAGCGGCTGGAACGTCAGCGCCGGTGACACCGCTCAGTTCGTGGGCTCGCCCACGGACGGCCGTCAGGGTCGCTTCAACTTCGGTGGCCAGACCCAGGCCTTCTTCACGACCGGCATCGACGCTGGTCGTCTTCGCATCGGCGCTGTCAACAACCCTGGCGACGTCGCTGGCGGTGGCATCTCGATCAAGCAGAACACCCCGACCGCCTCGGGCACTCTGCTCGACACCGGCAACCCGGTTCTGGCCTACCGCTTCAACATCTCGATCGCTTGCGATGACCTAGACGACGCCACCGTCCGCAGCCTCCTGATCGACGCCCCGCTCAACAAGGTCAGCACCACCTACGGCGTGTACCGCGACCTCGCCTCGACCACGGTTCTGAACCGCAAGACTAGCCTTCTCGCCACCGACGGTGTCGACATCCGGGCCAACTGGATCATCCCGGCCCCCGCTTCGATGGCTCTCCTCGGCCTCGGTGGCCTGGTCATCGGTCGCCGTCGCCGCTAATTGATCGGGAACTCTGAGTCCTACCGATTCTTCCTGACAGAGCTTCGGGCCTCACAGTTCCACATATCTCTCGGCAATCCAAGCCCTCGTTCGGGAAACCGAACGAGGGTTCTTGTTTTTGGATCTCGCTTCTCTGATTACGAACGCAAAGGAAGCAGAGGCGATCAAAGGAACGCAGAGCCCGATCATTGTTGAAAGCAAAGACTCGGGCTTGAATGAACTCTTCTCACAGCCCTCACTCTGAGTTCCTCTGATCTCCTCTGATTCCTCTGCGTTCTCTCCGAGCAGTACACCTGAACCGAACACGATCCAGATCTAGCTCTAGTCCATCTGGCTTGATTCCTATCAGATCCCGAACTGGACTCACGGGCGATCGGGCGATCGGGCGATCGGGCGATCGGGCGATCATTCAATTTTGAAACCGAACCACGCCAAGCCGCGAGCGATAGGTCCGCGCGCGCCTGTATAAGGACGACCGCAGCCCGCTTCGCGTGATTATCGGGGGTACCTCGGAACACTTCGAAGCCTGTTCAGGGCGTCAGAAAAGTAATCCGCACAGAAAAGTTCCAAAGTTCCTTGCGGAACGCGGAAGTGGTGGCATGTTCTGGGTGTCAGGAACGAATCGGTCGTTCTCAATCAAGAGTGTGTCCCCCATCAATGTTTGTGAGGAGATTCCCATGAAGAAGATTGTTGCTCTCGTTGCTCTCGCTGGTATGGCCTCGGCTGCGTTCGCTCAGCCCGGAACGAAGTCTCAGATCGACGTCAAGGCTCGCATCGCTGGCTCGGCGATTTGGCTGGACGTGGTCAACTTCAGCACCTTTGACCTCAACGCCTCGGCCAAAATCGAAGTCGGCGTGTTCTACTTCCGCAACGAAGGCGCTGGCTTCTCGACCTGCGTCCACAACCTGACGACCAGCAATTGGCTCGCCACGGACAGCCTGACCCTCCTCGACCGCGCCGACAGCGCGCTTCACCCGGACGGCCGCCAGGGCCGGTTCAACTTCGGCGGCCAGGCTCAGGCTGGCTACTCGACCGGCGCCGACGCGGGTCGCCTGCGTATCGGGGCCCCGAACAACCCCAACGACCTGATCGGTGGCGGTATCTCGATCAAGCAGAACACCCCCGTCGCCTCGGGCAGCCTCTTCGATCCGAAAGACGGCGTCCTCGGGTTCCGCTTCGACATTACGCTGAACAACCCCACCCCCGGCTCGGGTTCGACTCGTCAGCTGGTGAGCAACGCTCCTCGCAACCGCATCAACAGCTACTCGGTGTACGACACCCTCGCCTCGACCACGGCGAAGAGCATCCTCGCCAGCCTCTTGGACTCCGACATCGCCACCATCAACGCTGAGTGGGTTATCCCGGCCCCCGCGTCGCTCGCCCTGCTCGGCCTCGGTGGCTTGGTCATCGGCCGTCGTCGCCGCTAAGCCCGAATCGGTGATCGCGAGTCCCTCACAGGGCACACGATCCCGAACGGCCGAAGCGCCCTGACTATCTCTGCCCCCCGATCGGTACTCCGATCGGGGGGTTTTCGTTTTTGAAGAAGCCAGAGGCAGAACGCAGAGGTTTGGTGTGGGAAAAGGAGAGGAACGAAGAGAAGAAGATCAGGTTGCAGAGGAGAAGAGGCGAAGGGCGGCTCGACCGGATGAACGCACACTCGGCGTTCCTGTGTTCTCTCTTTGACTTCACCGCGATCGCTTTTCTCTTCAGACTACCACGGCTGGCTCGGTGCCTCGGCCCAGGATGGCCTCGACCACGTCGCCCGCGCCAGTGCTGCGCGTGGCGGCGTCGAGCAGCCCGGCTCGCCAGCACCATCGCTTCAGAGGAAGGTGCTGCTGGTAGAGAGCATGGAGAAGTTCTTTGGACCACGAGCCAAGCACAGCCTCGGCGGGCATGGAATCCCAAGACCGCAGCGTGCCGTGGAGCTGCTCCATCGATTTAGATTCGCGAAAGACGAACTCGCGGGCGTAATCGATCTCGCCCTGGGCCGTGATGTCGCGACGGAACAGGTCGGCGGCGCAGCGCGGCGCTTGGTGCGCGAAGCCCCACGCGGCGTAGCCGAGCCGGTACTCGCGGCGAAGGTACTCGTCGGGCGTAAGGCGGTGGTCGTGCAGGCCGCGGGCGCCGGGGCGGTAAAGAACCCGGGCGGCGAAGCGCTCGCGAAGTCGCCAGGCGAGCTCGTCGTCCTCGAAGCCGTAGGTGCTGGGAAAAACGCTCATCCCCCCCACCGCTCTCACCAGGTCGGCCCGGATCGAGAGATTGAGCAGCCAGGCGTGGCGAAAGCCCCAGTCGTGGTCGGCGTTTCCGCCCCGGGCGACGTGCTCGTCCATGCGGTGATAGAAAAAAACCATCGAGCTCGCGCGGACGAGGCGACGAAAGAGCGAGTCGGGCTTGAAAACGCGCCAGGGAGTTGAGCCGAGAACGATCGAGGGTGAGGCGGAGGCATTGTGAGCGGCGTCGGTGGCGTGAGATTCGATCAGCGTGCGCTCGGCGACCACGTCGTCGTTGAGAAACACGAGGACTCGTCCTCGAGCGCGGGGGATGAGTCGGTTGCGGACCGAGGCCTGCCCGCTCTGAGCGGCGCAGTCGATGGTGAGCAGGCCGGGGTCGTGAGGCCACGCGCTGCGGGCGGCGATCTCGGAAGCAGGGTCGGGCCCGTCCAGGCCGATGAGGATCTCGTAGTCACCACGAAGAAGAGATTGAGTAGCGAGGGCGGCGACAGATCGCGCGAGGATCTCGGGTCGGCCTCGGGTGGGGATGATGACGCTAGCGAGCATGGTTCTTGCTGGAAGTATCGAGTGAAAGACGGGCGTGAGATCAGCGAGGTATGCGGGCGTCGGGCGAGATGCATGAAACCACTGGGCACGAAAGATCCCCGGTCCGATGAGCGGCTCACCTATGAGGAGCGGATTTGAAGACATAATCGGACCGATATGAGTGGACGATGGGTGCAGCGACAGCGCACGGTGAAGTGATTCACGGTCCAGCGGACACCCCGATCTGGCTGGATGAACGGAGTGAGGATCGAGTTCGCAGCAGCAAGCCGGGCCTTGGCAGAGCCTCAGTTTCGGCGTCCGGTGAAAAGGTGACCACATGAGCACATCAGATCGAACGACCGCTGATCGCCGTGTCTTTGCTCGCCTGACGGTGCAGCGGCCGTGCAAGGTTTATCATCGCGCCTCGCGGCAGTACATCGCGGGGCAGACGTGCGACCTTTCGTCGGGGGGCGTGCTTTTAAGGCTGGACACGGGGCGGGCGTTGGCGCCAGGGGACGAGATCGACGTGGTGGTGTCGTGGGGCGCGGCCGAGGTTGTTCGGCACGAGTCGATGATCCCGGCCAAGATCGCGCGGGTGGCGGCGCGCCTCGGGCAGCATCAAGCGGTGGGCGTGCGATACGCCGAGCCGCAGCGGGTCGCGGCGGTGGCGTAGAGCTGTTTCAGACCCCTCAAGTTTCTAGTGAGATAGGTTTTCAACCCGTCTCTCTGCCTGCTGCTTCTTGGTTCTGATACAGCCTCTTCGGCGTGATGACGCTTGGGCGTCGCTACGCTTTGGCATGGCTCGGATTGTGATTGTTGGCGCGGGGCCGGCGGGTTCGGTCGCGGGCATTTATCTGGCGCGAGCCGGGCACGCGGTGACGATCATCGAGCGAGCCGAGTTCCCGAGAGTAAAAGTTTGCGGCGAGTTCATCAGCCCGGCGGTGACCGATCTGCTCGAGGCGGTGATCGCGCCAGCGGAGCTTCTTGAGGCCGGGGCCAAGAAGGTTGATCGGTTTACGCTTCAGCTTGGTGATCAGGAGCTGTCCTGGCCGCTGCCAACAATGGCGTGGGCGCTGAGCCGGGCGGCTCTGGACCCGCTGCTCTTAACGAAGGCATCCGAAGCGGGCGCGATGATCGTGCAGCCCGCAAACGTGACGAGTGTCGAGTACCGCGATGATGGTGTGATCGTGACCGCGACGTCACGGATCGAGGCGGATGTTGTGCTGCACGCGGATGGTTCAGGGCGACACGACCCGGCCGGGCCGACGCCCAACGACCCGCGGCTGATCGGGCATAAGTGTCATCTTCGACTGCCGCCCGACGCCTCGTCCGCGCTGGTGGGCGTGCGGATGCGCGTCGGCGACGGTTCGTACCTAGGGACGATCTCGGTGGAGCGAGGGATGGCGACGTGCGCGCTGGTAGCGCATAAGAGGCTGATCGCGCGGCATCGAGCCGACGCGGACGCGATGGTGCGCGAGATGTGGCCCGCGTTCGATCCGGCGTGGCGCGTGAGCGACTGGAAATCGTGCGGGGTGGCGCGTTCGCGGTACATCACGCCGGGGCACCCGCGTTCGTTCCGGCTCGGCAACGCGGCGGCGGCCGTGGACCCGGTGGGGGGCGAGGGGATCGGGCTGGCGATCTGGTCGGCGACGATGTTGAGCGGGCTCTTGAACAATGCTTCGTGCGGAGCTTCGAACAAGTTGTCCAAGAGCCAGTTCGACGAGAAATCTCTCGATGCCGTCGGGCGTGCGTTCAAGGTTGCGTATCGCCGACGCCTGCGAACGCGGCTGCCAGCGTGTCGGTGGGCCGCCGAGGCGTGCATGAGACAAGGACTGGTGCGAGCGATGTGGCCGCTGCTTGCGCGGCCTGGGGTTTCGATCGGGCCTTGGTACCGGTTGACGGGGAAGCCAGCGTAGAACAGCACGGGTTCCAAAGCCGAGCGGGCACAGCGGGAGAACAGAGAAGAGGCGAAGAGGCGGCTCGAAGAGCGGACCTTCCGAGAGCGTTGCAACGAGAGCCGAAGGTGATTTTCGCTTGATTCCGTGAAAAGTTCGCCATCGCCGCCTTCGCTTCTACAATCCTCCTCGTGCCACTCCTCGCCTGTACCAACATCAAGCACAACTACGGCGACCGGATCATCCTCGACGGGTGCTCGCTCTCGATCGAGCCTGGGGAGCGCATCGGCATCGTCGGGCGCAACGGCTGCGGCAAGTCCACGCTGATGAAGATCATCACGGGGCAGATCAAGGCCGACTCGGGCGCGATCGTCCTGCAACGAGGATCGCGGGCGGGGTATCTGCACCAAGATCCCAATCTGGACCCGAACGAGACGCTGCGCGAATCGGCCGAGGGCGCGTTCGCCGAGCTGCACCGGATCCACATCGAGCTGAACAAAGTCTTCGACCAGATGGCCGACCCGAAGCTGGCCGACGACGCGACGGCGATGGATCGGCTTTTGAAGCTTCAGGACAAGCTCCAGCACGACATGGAGGCGGCCGGGGGGTACGCGGTCGATCACAAGATCGAGGCGGTGCTGCACGGGCTGAGCTTCACCGACGCGCAGTTCTCGATCAAGGTCGGCGGGCTCTCGGGCGGGCAGAAGGGTCGGCTGGCGCTCGCCAAGCTGCTGCTGGAAGAGCCCGACATCCTGATGCTCGACGAGCCGACGAACCACCTTGATATCGACGGGCGGCTGTGGCTTGAGAGCTTTTTGAAGGACACGTTCCGCGGCGCGGTGGCGATGGTCAGCCACGATCGCTACTTGCTGGACAACGTCGTCACGCGGATCATCGAGGTCGAGCAGGGGCGGCTGATCGAGTACCCCGGCAACTACGCGGCCTTCCGCGACCTGCGCTCGGAGCGGCGTCTGGCGATGCACCGAGCCTATGAGAACCAGCAGGACAAGTTCAAAAAAGAGCAAGAATACATCCTGAAATACAAGGCCGGTCAGCGCGCCAAGCAGGCTCGCGGTCGCGCCACCAGATTGGAACGCGCCAAGGACCAGGACCAGCTCGAACGGCCCATGGAGATGGCGACGTTCCGGCTTGAGCTCCCCAAGGCCGACCGATCGAGCGACGTGAACGTCGCGGCCCGCGGGATCAGCAAGACCTACCGCCGCGACGACGGCACCGACAAAGTCTTGTTCAAAGACCTCGACCTGATCATCTCGCGCGGTGAGCGTTGGGGCATCATCGGCCCCAACGGCGCGGGCAAGACGACGCTGGTGCGCTGCATCCTGGGCGACCTGCCGCCAGACACCGGGCTGGTCAAGCTCGGCAGCAATCTGAAGATCGGGCACTACCGCCAGACGCACGAGTACGTCGCGAGTGGAACGCCGGTCTACCGCTATTTGCAGGGGATTATCGCGAAGGAATGCCCGGGCCAGCAGTTCAGCGAGCAGCAGGCACGCAACTTGGCTGGCGCGTTCCTGTTTGGCGGTGATGAGCAAGAGCGCGACATGGGGACGCTGTCGGGCGGCGAGCGCAGCCGGGCCGTGCTGGCGGGGCTGCTGGCCAGCGCGAAGAACTTTCTCGTGCTCGACGAGCCGACCAACCACCTCGATATTCCCAGCTCGGAACGGCTCGAGGACGCGCTGTCGCTGCCGGAAGAGGACGGCGACCTTGGCTACGCGGGCACGCTGCTGCTGATCAGCCACGACCGTGCGCTCATCGACGCGACCTGCGACAACCTGCTCGTGCTCGACGGCAAGGGCAACCTTGAAGTCTTCCTTGGCAACTACACCGACTGGCACGAAAAAGACGTCCAGCGCAAGCGTGCTGCGGCCCGCGAAGAGAACGACCGCAAGAATCGCAAGGAACAGGACGACCGCAAGAAACGCGAGACCGAGGAAACCAAGAAGAAAGTTCAAGCAAAGCAGATCGGCCCTTCGTCCAACGCGCTGGCCCGCCTGCGCACCGAGCAGCTCGAAGAGAAGATCGAGAAGCTCCAGCGCCGCATCCGCGAAGTTGACGAGCAGCTCGCGGACCCCGGCGTGTGGCGCGACGACAAAAAGAGCCGCAGATTCGGCGACGAGCGGCGTCAGTTGACCTCGGAGCTCGAGCCGATGGAGTTCGAGTGGGCCCGGCGGGCAGAAGAAAACTGACCTGGCCGCCTGACCCCGCCCTCAACTTCGCGGGCGCGCTCAGAGTTCCTTCAACGCCGCCAGCACTTCCTCGACATGACCCGGGACCTTCACCTTGTCCCATCGCTTGACAACCTTGCCCGCGCCGTCGATCAAGTAAGTCGTGCGGACGACCCCCATGTACTTCTTTCCGTACATCGATTTCTCTTGCCACACGCCGAACTTTTCGCAGACCTTGGGCGTCCCGTCCTTGCCGGGCACGTCGGCCAAGAGCGTGAAGTTGAGGTCGTTCTTCGCAACAAACTTGGCATGAGACTTTTCGTCGTCGGGGCTGATACCAAGAACAGCGGCTTTGATCTTCTTGAAATCGGGCGCGGCATCACGGAAGTCGCACGCCTGCGCAGTGCAGCCCGACGTGTCGTCCTTGGGATAAAAATACAGAACCAAGGGCGTTGCCGTGAAGTCCTTGAGCGAGTGCTGCGTGCCAGCCTGATCCGGCAGCGTGAACGCCGGGGCCTTCTTTCCTTCTTCGATCATGAGATTGGAAACTCCTGATGTGGGCAAGCGTGTGCTCGCCAGCGCGTGTTGCATAGACCGTCCCGAGGACAGACCAACCGCGTGTATTCGTGAGTGTGGTCGCGGCCGATTCACTTTCCGAAGAAGCCGTCACTGATGGATTCTCGCAAGTTCACCACATCCTATTCAATGCGATCGCAGATCCGCCGCGCGAGCGTGCGCTTCGAGCCCCTCAAGCCGCGCCAGCCGTGCCGCGTTACGGGCGGCTGCGCGTGAGGATTCTGAATCCTCCATCTCAAGCCATGTGCGGACGCGCAGGAAGTTCAGCACCGAAAGCCCGCCGGTGAACCGCGCGGTGCCGCCGGTCGGCAGGACGTGGTTCGGCCCGACCCCGTAGTCGCCGAGGATCTCTGCGGAACCTCTTCCCAGGAAGACCGCGCCGAAGTGGTCGATGCGCCGCGCGACGGCCGCGGGCTCGCGGGTCATAATCTCTAGGTGCTCGGGCGCCAGCCGCGACACTGCCTCGATCGCCTCATCGAGTGACGTTGCGATCAGGCAGCGGCCGTTCCGCAGGGCTCGTCGCGCCGTGCCAGCCGTGGGCAGGGTGCGCAACTGGATCTCCAATTCTCGTTCAACCTCGTCGGCCAACGTTGTTGACGTGGTGACCATGGTCGGCACCGCGTCGTCGTCGTGCTCGGCCTGTGCGAGCAGGTCGGCAGCGATCAGCGCCGCCTCGCCAGCATCGCCCGCCCCGTCAGCCAGCACCACAAGTTCCGACGGGCCCGCGAGCATGTCGATGCCAACGTTTCCTGACACGAGCTTCTTCGCGGCCGTAACCCAGCGATTCCCGGGCCCGACGATGACATCGCACGCGCGCACGCTCTCGGTCCCGTACGCGAGCGCGGCGACGGCCTGTGCGCCGCCAACCGCAAGAACTGAGTCCGCACCGGCGATGAACGCCGCCGCGAGCGTAATCGCTCCGGGCTTGGGCGAGGCGACGATCACCTCTTCAACGCCCGCGGCACGGGCCGTGACAGCTGTCATAAGCACGCTGGAAGGAAGCGGGTATCTGCCGCCCGGCGCGTAACAGCCAGCCCGAACGACGGGGCGAATCCAGTGCCCCGCGCGACCGCCGGGCACGGGCGCGTCGAGTTCCGTCAGGCACCCACGCTGGGCAAGCGCGAAGCGTCGAATCTGATCGGCGGTCTGTTCGATCAACGCGCGGTCGCTGGCCGAGATTGATAAAGCGGCCCTCTCGCACTCGGCTCGTGAGATGACCATTGATCGGCCGGGCGAGAGATCTCCAAGCCGTTCGGCGTGCGCGCGAAGAGCGGCGTCGCCGCGTGTGCGGACATCGTCAACGATTCCCGCTGCCGCCGCGATCGTTGCGCTGTCTACGGCGTCGGCTCGCTTCCGAGCACACCGGGCGGCATCCGCACGCTCAAGCAACCACGTCATGATCTTCTCTCCAGGTCAGCGATTCTTGCGGGCTTTGCATCGCCCGGCCGACGCGAGAGTTTCAACGCCCGGCGATCCAGTTCACTCTCGACGTCCGCCATGGTGCCGCCCGCCTTCAGGAGCGCCACCATCGAGAAATACAGCACGTCCGCGGCCTCTGCGACGACGTGCTCGCGCGTGCCAGCCTCGCTCAGTTCTTTCGCTTCCTCCGTCAGCTTGCTCGCGAGCAGCGCGGGATCACTGAAGAGTCTCTGCGTGTACGAGCCGGGGACGGCTTGGCTGAGCCGAGCGCGGAGCGTTTCTTCAAGCGATGCCACGCCGCGCGATCGACCCCAGCACGTCGCGGTGTTCAGGTGGCAGAATCCGGGGCCGCGCTGCCGGACCGTGAACCGGATCGCGTCGCGGTCGCAGTCTAGATCGACCCTGAGAAGATCCTGCGTTGCGCCAGAAGATTCACCTTTGATCCACAGGCCGCGCGATCGAGAGTGATACACACCGCGCTTCGACCGTACCGCTTCTCGCAGGCTCTCTCGGCTCGAATAGGCGAGCCCGAGCGCGACGCCTCGTTCATCGACCACCACCGTCGGCCAGAGCCCGTCGGGCCGATCGCTGGTGAGCGGCGCGGCGACGGCCTCTGCAAGTTCGAACTTCCCCGTGTAAAGCGCCATGCCGACCTGAGCGTCCGCGCCAAGGCGATCGATCGCGCCGATCTCTTGAGCCTCTGCGATACCTCCAGCGACCGTGACCCGCGCGTCGCCGGCGGCATCGATGATCTCGCGCACGCGGTCGAGATCAATCCCGGTCATCCGACCTTCACGTTCGACGAACGTGACGAGGAAGCCGCCGACCAGCGAGGCCAGCTCGCGCACGACCTCGACCGCACGCCTGCCGGTCTTCTCGCGCCAGCCCTTGACCACGACCTCGCCGTCGAAGCAATCCACGGCCGCAATCACGCGATCCGGCGGCAATTCACGCAGGATTTCAGCTCGCGCGGCCGTGCCGAGAATAACCTTGGCCGCTCCTTCGTCAAGCCAACGCCGCGCGGTTTCGAGGTCGCGGATCCCACCGCCAACGCGGCACGGGGCGCGACGCACCAGCTCGCGCACGAGCTCGGCATTGGAACCCGTGCCGATCGCCGCGTTGAGATCGATCACGGCGACCTCGCCCGCGAGCGAGAACGAATCGAGGATCGGTCGCGGGTCGCCAGCGTCGAGGGCCTTGTCTCGGCCGCCGACGAGTTGGACGGTCTGGCCGTCCATGAGATCGATTGAAGGAATCACCATGTGATGCTCCGGCACGCTCGTGGCGCAGTATTAAAGAGGTTGTGCGGTCTCGCTTGTTTGAGGTCGGACGCGCACACCCGCCAACGCGAGCTCGTGCTTGACCTGCGCGACCGTGTACTTCCCGTCGTGAAAGATCGAGGCCGCGAGCACCGCGGAGGCACCGGCCTTCAAGGCTTCGATAAGGTGCGCGGTCGTTGCGGCGCCGCCCGAGGCGATGATGGGCACCGATACCGCTCCCGAGATCCGCCCGATCAGCTCAAGGTCGTAGCCGCCGCCGGTGCCGTCGCGATCCCAACTCGTGAGCAGGATCTCTCCCGCGCCGCGTTCGGCAGCTTCGATTGCCCACGCGATCACGTCACGCCCCGTTCGTTCACGCCCTGACCGTGTCACCACTTCCCACGCGCCGCCCGCGCCGGGGACACTGGCGGCGTCCAGCGCGAGCACGGCACACTGCGCGCCGAAACGTTGCGCGATCGCGGTGATGAGGGTCGGGTCGAGCACGGCCGCGGTGTTGACCGACACCTTGTCGGCACCGGCGTCGAGCACCCGCGCGGCGTCCTCGATCGAACGGATCCCGCCGCCGACCGTCAGCGGTATCGAGAGAACTCGGCGGACGGCGCGGGTGGTCTTCGCGCTGTTGAGGCGTGCTTCCGTCGTGGCGGACACATCGAGAATGACGAGCTCGTCGGCGCCCTGCGATTCGTAAAGTGCGGCGCGTTCGGCCGGATCGCCAGCGTCGCGCAGCGATTGAAACTGAACGCCCTTGACGACCCGACCGTCGCGAACATCAAGGCACGGGATCACACGCGTGGCCAGCATCTCAGTGGCCTTTCGATAAAAGCGCTCGTGCGTTCGGTGCTTCGCGACCGGTCGCCGAGCCTAAAGCGTTCTCCGAGCAATGCAACCACCGCGCGATCAAGGACAACCCCGCGACGCCTGACAGCTCGGGATGAAACTGGCAAGCCAGCACGCAGCCACGCTCGATCGCGCTCACGAATCGGCCTTCATACTCTGTGGTTGAAGCAGTCCATCCGGGCGGCGCGGTGTCGAGCTTGTAGGAATTGGCGAAATAGAAATGATCGGAGGCAACAAGCACCGCGCGATCGGGCGCCTCGACGCGGTTCCACCCGAGTTGCGGCACGCGGCCGGATCGGAACCTCGTGATCGACGCATGGATCACGCCCAGACCGCGCACGCTGGGGGATTCTTCGCTGGATTCACAGAGCAATTGAAGGCCTAGGCAAACGCACAGCGTTGGGCGCTGAGCGTTGATCCGCGCGCGGAGCACATCGACTAGCCCGAGCCGATTGAGTTCTTCCATCGCTGGGCCGAACGAGCCGACGCCGGGAAGGACGACGTGGGAACTCTCCGCGATCTGGGCCGCGTCACTGGAGAGCTCGGCGGTCGCGCGGCAGCGCGCGAGGGCGGCGAGTACGGACGCGGTGTTGGCGATGCCCGTGCGCACCACAACGACGCGAGGGCTCGAGTTGGTCGCCTCTTTGCGCGCTGGTGTATCCGTCGGTGCGGCGGGGCTGTTCACAGCGAGCCCTTCGTGCTCGGGATCTCGGTCGAGCCGTCGCGCGCGACCGCTTGGCGGAGCGCGAGGGCAAGAGCTTTGAACGCGGCCTCGGCTCGGTGGTGATCGTTGCTGCCGCGGAGCACTTCGACGTGGAAGCACGAGCGCGATGCGGCGGCGAGGCTGTGGATCACGTGCGGGATGTTCTCAGATGAGAGCCTGCCGATCGATTCGCGCACGAGGCCGAGGTCCACGGTCGCGTGAGCACGGCCCGAAAAATCGACCACGGCTCGAGCGAGCGACTCGTCCAAGGGCGCGTACGCGGAGCCGAAGCGAGCGATACCGCGGCGGTCGCCGAGCGCGCGGTCGAGCGCGGTGCCCAGCGCGATGGCGCAGTCCTCGGCGGTGTGGTGCTCGTCGATGTGAAGGTCACCCTCGCAGGTGATCGCGAGGTCGAAACGAGCGTGGCGCGAGAGCGCCGTGAGCATGTGGTCGAGGAAGCCGATACCAGTGGCGATGGTGCTCTCCCCTGTACCGTCGAGCGTGAGCGTAACACGCACTTTGGTTTCTTGGGTCGCTCGTTCGAGGGTTGCGATGCGTGAGTGCACGGTGTGTTCCTTGCGAGGATCGATGATGAGACGAGGAGCGAGCGACGCCGACTGACTTCAGAAAGGTTGGGTCACGGAGCGAAGATTTCGCTGATCGCGGAACGGAGGCGTGTGAACTGCGCGACGTTGCCGGGGCAGGTGATCCGCAGACAATCGTGCAGGTCGGGCTTGCCTGGATACGCGCGGACGGCGATGCCGCGAGCGGCGAGAGCCGCGTGTGCGGCGGCCGCGTCGGGGAGTCGGGCGAGCACGAAATTACCCTGTGATTTCCAGGCTTTGATGCTCTGAGCTGTTCCGGGCGAGGAGCTTCTGCCCATCATTTCGAATTGCGCGTGCAACTGGTCGCGTTCGGCGCGAACCTGTTGAACGAACGCTCTCATGATCTCGGCCGATGATTCAAGCCGCGACGCAGCAAGCGCGAGTGAGAGGCTCGAGACCGGGTAGGGACCGCCAGCGGTGCGGAGCCAACCGATGACGCGAGCCGAGCCGAGCGCGTAGCCGACACGCAGACCGGCGAGGCCAAAGGCTTTCGAGAAGGTGCGCACGGCGATCGCGTTGGGGAGTTCGAGCACCGTTGCGGTCGGGTCTTCGTCGGCGAACTCGACGTACGCGAGATCGACGACGATCAGCGCGTGCGGCGCGGCGTACGCGACGCGGCGGATGTCGGCGGCGTTGGCGACCAGACCGGTCGGGTTGTTGGGCGTCACGACGACGATCACGCGCGTGCGTTCGGTCACGCGCGCCAGCACGGCCTCGGTGGGGTACGGGCCGTCGAGCCACGGGACGGTGATCGCGGTTGCGCCAGCGAGTTCGGCGTAGCGAGGGAACATCTCGAAGGTCGGCGTGGGGATGATGATCTCGAGGCCGAGGGTGAGCATGGATCGGCACGCGCGGTCGAGAGCGTCGTCACCGCCAGCGGTCACGATCACGCGATCAGGGCTGACGCCAAAGCGGATTGCGAGCTTGGTTTCAAGCACAGCAGCGCTCGGGTATCGCCTTGCACGCTCGGCGAACTCCGGGCTTGAGATCTCGGCGAGATCCAGCGGCGCGGCGAGGCCTTCGTTGCCGTCGAGGTAGAGATCGATCGCGCCCGGCGGCTTGGGCACGCCGTAGGCCTTGCGGGAGGCGACGGCGAGGACAGGAGCGAGGATGTCGTCAGAAGTTTGGTTCATAGCGGGCGCATTGAGCGTTCGAGCGCGTCAGTCCATCTTGATCGTGACATAATTTACCACGGTTCTCAGGGCACGATCTGCGAGAGGTTGTACACCACCAGGTCGGTCCCGCCGCGGGCTTTGATCTCCGGGATCAGGCGCGGAAGTTGGTCGCGCGGCACGGCGGCTTTTACTGCGTAACCCGCCGAGCCGTGCAGAGGAGAAATGGTTGGCTCACGCATGCACGGGATGGCCGACACGACGGCTTCGAGCCTGTCGGCCGAGACGTTGACTTCGAGCATCACGCGGCGACGCGCGTCGAGCACGGAACGCAACAGCAGCACCAGACGGTCCGCGAAGGCTCGCTTTGCAGGGTCTTTGAGCGACGCGGCGTGGGCGTAAAGACGGGTCGATGAGGTCGTGAGTTCGTCCACGATCGCCAGGCCGTTGGCGACCAGAGTCGCGCCGGTCGCGGCGACGTCGACGATGCAGTCGGCGTCTTCGGGCGGAAAGACCTCGGTCGCGCCGAAGGACTTGACGAAGGTCGCGCGCATGCCGCGCGATTCGATCCAGCGTTTGGTCAACTTCTCGTACTCCGATGCAACGACCAGAGGCCTGCGCGGGAGCGCGCCCGCTTCGAGAATGTCGTTCGGGGCGGCGGCGACGACTCGGACGGGGTCGAGCCCGGTGTCGAGGAGTTCGGTGAGGTCCGCGCCCAGCTCGGCCGCCCAGTCCGCGCCCGCGAACCCGAAGTCGCGCGAGCCCACGTGCAGCATCTCGACGATGTTCTGCGGCTTGAGCGTCTTGGCACGCACGGCCAAGTCGGCGCCGGGGACGGTCACGTCGGGGCGGTACCCGCGGCTCGACGCGCGGACTTTGATGCCCGCATCGGACAGGAGCGCGAGAACCCCTTGCTCCATCCGGCCTTTGGGGAGCGCGAGCTTGATGGAGGCGTGAGAATCGGTCGGTGCTGGTGGCATGAAAACTCCGAAGAAGAGGTCCATGAGAGGCGAAAGCCGAGTGTGATTTCGAACGAAACGAGAAGGACGATGCAAATGGCGAAGACGCTGAATGAGTGATTCACGTTCTGCAATCCAAAACGAAAAAACGCCGACCTTCGGGAGTTCCGTGGCCGGCGTTGGTAGCCGTCGTTTGCTTGTCAGGGCATCTGCGACCGCACCATCATCCTGCGCCACGGCTTGCGTGGTGGTGAAAGAAATGATGGTGGTGAACGCTGATCTTCACGAAGAGAGCTTTGGCGCGATCCGACGCAAGGTCAAGTAAACTCATCCAAACTTGAGGCGCGTCAGGCTTTTACATAAGGATTCGACGCCATTTCCGTGCCGATCGTGGTGGTCGGGCCGTGGCCGGGGTAGACCTTCGTGCCCGGCGGCAGCGCGTAAAGCTTCGTCCGGATTGATCGCTCCAGCGTCCCCGGGTCGCTTCCGGGGAAGTCACTGCGGCCTACGGAACCCGCGAAGAGCGTGTCGCCGACCAAGGCCGAGCCAGAGCCAGATCTCGAGCCAGACTGCGATCCGGCGTGGTAGAGCGTAATCCCGCCCGGCGAGTGCCCCGGCGTGTGCAGCACCTTCCACGTCGTGCCCTCCAGCGTCAGCACGTCGCCATCGCGCAGCAGCCGATCTGGCCCGGGCGCGGTGATCGCCTGGCCCAGAAACGAACTGAGATTCAGCTCCGGGTCATTCAGCCACCGCTCTTCGGCCTCGTGAACCCACACGGGAGTTCCTGGAAAAGCCTGCAAAGCCTGCGAAACTCCCGCGATATGGTCGGGGTGCGCGTGCGTCAGCACGATCGCCAACGGCCTGAGACCTTGGCTGCGGACCGACTCGATCAAGGCCGCGGGGTGGAACCCGACATCCACCAGAAAACACGCCGAGCGGGCGGCCACATGCAACACATAGCAGTTCGTTGCGTAAACACCGAGGGTGAAGACGTCGATCGTCGGGATCGGTTCGGGGGCAATCTCGTTCGTCGGATCGACGTTGGGCCGGGCAGGTTGACGCGCAGCCGGGCCGCCGGATGATGTGTTGACAGAGCGTTCCATGGCTCGATTCTAGGTAGACTATCGAGGACTCTTGGCTGGCGTCCCTCCCGCCCTCGCCTCCTCACGCCCGGCCTCACGCACCGCGACGCCCTGACGATCGATCCGCTCTGGACCGACGAAGATCAAGGCGAAAAAAGGATTCCCGCATGGCCCCGCAAGGACCGCGATCCAAACCCGCTCGCAACGTCTCACGCTCCGCCGCAAGCTCCGACAACAGCGTCATGCTGATCGTCTGGCTGAGCTTCATCTTCCCGGCTGTGCTCAGCATCTGGCTCTGGAGCAGCGGGCGATCAGAGAACCCCATGAGCACGACCTCGGCCGTCGGCGTGCTGGGGCTCATCGTCGTCTGGGCTTTGTTCTTGCTCTCGTACATGATCCGCCGCTCGATCGCCATCGCCGACACGGCCGCCCTCACCGCCGAGCGGCTCGCGGAACTCGGTGAATCGATCCAACAGCTCGCCGGGTTCAGCGCGCTCTCCGACGACGCCCGCCGCGTTCTCAATCGAACGCGCGAGCGCGAGCTGCTGCGCGGCGCGATCGAAGAAGATATCACGCGCGGCGACTGGGAGGCCGCGATGATCCTCGTCAAGGAACTCGCCGATCGGTTCGGGTATCGCGCCGACGCCGAGGAGTTTCGCCAGCGGATCGAGTCGCACCGCTTCGAGAC
>CAZIMT010000022.1:0-28266 GCA_964540295.1 uncultured Phycisphaeraceae bacterium | reverse complement strand
ACGACAACCCCAGCGCCGGCCCCACCTTCGGCCCGTGCAAGCTGCTCGACTACGAACTCGAAATCGGCGCGCTCATCGGCCCGGGCAACACGCTCGGCGAACCTATCTCCATCGCCAACGCTCGCGACCACATCTTCGGGCTCTGCCTCCTCAACGATTGGTCGGCTCGCGACATGCAGAAGTGGGAATACCAGCCGCTCGGCCCGTTCCTCGCCAAAAACTTCGCCTCGACCATCTCGCCGTTCGTCGTGACGCTCGAAGCGCTCGAACCCTTTCGCTGCCCCGCCGAACCGCGCCCCGCCAGCGACCCGCGCCCGCTGCCCTATCTCTTCGACGAGAACGACCAGCGCACCGGCGGCTACGACATCACGCTCGAAGTCTATTTGCAATCCGCCGACATGCTCAAGCGCGGCCTCTCGCCAATCCGCCTCAGCCGCGGCAGCTTCAAGAACCTCTACTGGACGCTCGCGCAGCTCGTCACGCACCACACCAGCAACGGCTGCAACCTCCAGCCCGGCGACCTGCTCGGCTCGGGCACGGTCTCAGGCCCCACGCCCGAATCACGCGGCTGCCTCCTCGAACTCACCTGGGACGGCATCGGCCCCGATGGCAAGCCAAAGCCGCGCAAGCCGATCGAGCTGCCCAGCGGCGAGAAGCGAATCTTTCTCGCCGACGGCGACACCGTGATCTTTAAAGCATTCTGCGAGCGCGAAGGCTTCCGCCGAATCGGCTTCGGAGAGTGCCGGGGGACGATCCTGCCGGCGCTGTAGGTTTCGATCAGTGTGAACAAGAAGAGATCGTCAACGCTGAGGGATCAGAGGGAAGCAGAGAAACTCAGAGGAGAAGCGGTGTCAAGACACGAAGTTCAGACTTCCCTTCATGAGACCTTTCCGCGTTCCTCTGATTCCCTCCGCGACCTCCGCGTTCGTTTTCTGTCCTTCAGACGAGCGTGATCCAGGCAAAGCCGCTATTTCCCCTTCACCGCTTCCTTGCTGTTGGGGTCCGCGGCCACCAATTCCTTGGTCAAGATCACCTCGACCCGCTGGTTCGCGGAGTCCTTCGTGCGATCGAACGTCCGCCCCACGATCCGCTCGTTATCGCCGCACGCGACCACCCGGATCTGCGACCACTTCACCCCCTGCGTCGCCATCTCGCGGCTCACCACCAGCGCTCGTTCGTACGACAGCGCAAGCCCCTTCTCAACGTTCATGAACGTCTCGAACGGGCTGGAATGCCCGCGCACCTCGATCACGTACCGCGAATCCGCGAGCTTCTTCGCGACATCAACGATCGTGTTCCGCGCCACGCCCGTCATCAACGTCGAGCCGTCGTCAAAGCTGACACTCGCGCCAACGTCGTTGTAGTCCGTAGGCCGAACCGCGCCGCCCTTCTTGTCGTTGTCGCTCGGGCTGACCGCGTTGTTCTCTTCGCCAGCCCGGTCGATCATGCGCTTGCGCAGCCCGGCATCGCGCGGGTTCCCCGAGTTTATGTCCACCGGGTTGTGGAACGATTCGCGCAGCCCGATCACAAAGTCGAGCATGTCGTTGTTCGCCGCCGCGGTCGCCGCATTCGTCGCCTTCTCGCTGGGCTCGCCGCCCATGACCGACGTCGCCTTGGGCCCCATGTTCATCGCGAGCAGAATCACGAACAGACCCATCATCAGCGCGGTGTTGTCGGCGAACGACACCATCCACTCCGGGCAGCCGCCCTCGCTCTCCTCGTGCGGGGCCCCGCCGTGACCGCTGCCGTGCCCACCGCCGCCGCGGCCCTTGCCGTGCCCTTTCTCTTCATGCTCGCCGCGGCCTTCTTCAGACATGAGAACCTCCGCAAGAGTCAGGCTCAGTCACTACGCCGCGGGCTTGACCTTGACACGAGTGACCGACGGAACAAACGCCAGCATGCGGTCGAGCGTCACCCGCGGGTTGTCACCCGCCTGGATCGACAAGATCCCCTGCAGCATCATCTCGCGAGCCAGGATCTCCTCGCCCGAACGCAGCGCCAGCTTGTCACCGATCGGCCCGGCCACCGCGTTGGCCAGAATCGTCCCGTACATCGTCGCCACCACCGCCAGCGCCAGAGCGTTCCCCATGGCCCCGATGTCACCGCTCGCCAACTGAGCAAACATACCGACCTGCCCGATCAGCGTCCCGACCAGCCCCCAGCCCGGCCCGTACACCTTGATCAGGTCGAAGAACTTCTTGCCCGACTTGTGCCGGTCCTGCATCGCCAGCAATTCCATCCTCAGCGTGCTCTCGATGTTCATCGGGTCCACCCCGTCGACCGCCATCTTCAAACCCGCCGACAGAAACGTGTCCTCGATCTTTGATGTCTCCGCCTCGAGCGCCAGAATACCGTCGCGCCGAGCCTTCTCGCTCAAGGCGGCGATGATCTGGATCACGTCCGTCGGGCTCTTGGCCTTGTGAAACATGAACCGCTTCATGTACCCGCCCACCGACAGCACGCGGTCCAGCGGAAGCGCCATGAAAATAACCGAGATGCTCCCGCCGATGACGGTGAACACGCCTTCCTGTGAATAGAACATCACCAGGTTTCCGTGCGAGCCGTGCCATGCCACAAAGCTCAGGCAGCCCAGGCCAATCAGCACGCCGATGAGACTCGCCTTATCCACAGGTTCTTCGCCTCTTGAAATGTTCCGCGACGCCCGGCCCGCAACACGCAGACCGGGTCCGCGCACGAGATCGGCGGTTCTTCCCAAGCACTCAAGCCCGCCGCGTGCGATGAACAACCCGGCGGTAAAGCGTGGTCCGATCTTGACGAGTGTGCCGCCCGAAGCGATCCGGCCGCGAGGGTTTCCCTAGGGCCAAACCCGCGACCCTCGCAACCAGCCCGCCCACTGCTCATCTCGTGTACCATGCCCTTCTCTCACCCAGGAGCTTCCCATGCCCACACGCCGTGAGTTCATCGCCACCACAACCCTCGCCGCGATCGCCAGTGGTTCCAGCCTGCATCCCTCCTCTACCGCCTCCCCTGCTCCTTCTCGTGGGGCAGGTTTTCAACCTGCCTCTCCCGCTCCCGCTACTTCTCCCTCCCCCCCTACCTCCAACCCCAGAAACCTTCACAAGGCCGCCATGATCGGCATGGTCGCCGAGGGCGACACCATCAAGGACAAGTTCGCCATGCTCCGCGAGGCCGGGTTCGAGGGCGTCGAGATGGACTCGCCCACTTCCCTCAAGTCCGACGACATCCTCAAAGCCCGCGACGCCACCGGCATCAAGATCCACGGCGTCGTCGATAGCGTCCACTGGAAGTACCAACTCAACAACCCCGAGCCCGCCGTCCGCGTCAAAGGCCAAGAAGCTCTCCAGCAAGCCATCCGCGACGCCGCCGCGTGGGGCGCGTCAAGCGTCCTCCTCGTCCCCGCCGTCGTCAACAAAGACATGCCCTACGACGCCGCCTACACGCTCTCGCAGGCAGAGATCCGCAAAGCATTGCCCCTGGCCGAAGAACTCAAAGTTCGCATCGCCATCGAGAACGTCTGGAACAACTTCCTGCTCAGCCCCCTCGAGGCCGCCCGCTACGTCGACGACTTCAAAAGCCCTTGGGTCTGCTGGCACCTCGACCTAGGCAACATCATTCACTACGCCTGGCCCGAGCAATGGGCCCGCGTACTAGGCTCGCGCGTGCACAAGCTCCACATCAAAGAGTTCAGCCGCAAAAAAAGCATCGACGAAGGCCTCTGGAAAGGTTTCGAAGTCGAACTCGGCGAGGGTGACAACGGCTGGCCCGCCACCATGAAAGCTCTCGACGAGATCGGCTACAGCACCGGCGACCATTGGGCCACCGCCGAAGTCGGCGGCGGCGGGCTCGACCGACTCAAAGACATCGCCGCCAGAATGGACAAGATCCTCGCCACTTGAAGAGTGTTCGGTTCTAACGTGCCGATCTCGAGTGAACGCAGAGGAAGCAGAGAAACTCAGAGAGAAACGATCTGAGAAAGAACCGCCGGAAAAGAAAACGGCCAGAGAAGAATCCGATCAGAACCAGTTCTTCGCCTCTTACCAAGATCCACTCCGCGTTTCTCTGATCCCTCTGCTTCCTCTGCGTTCGCTCTCACTCCGCCGTCTCGCCCCGCGCCGCCCCCGGCCCAAACATAATCGCGTTCTTCCCACTCCGCTTGCTCTCCATCGCCAGCTCGTCCGCGCGCCGCAACAGGTCCCCCACGCTCGTCCCGTCCCAAGGGAACGTCGCCAGCCCGCCCGAGATCGTCAGCGTCCCTGGCGCCTCGATCCCCAGCTTCGGGAAACGCTGGTTCTTGATCTGCTCCTGAAAACGCTTCGTGATCGAGAACACCGACGACGGCGGCGTGCTCCCCGCCACCCGAGGCCCCGCCGGCTCGTGAAAAATCACCGCGAACTCATCCCCACCGATCCGGCACACGCGGTCCGAAGGGCGAATCGTGCTCCGCAACAACCGCACCGTCTCCACCAGAACCTCGTCCGCGGCCGCGTGCCCGAAGCGGTCGTTGTACTGCTTGAAATTATCAATATCAAAGAGCATCAGCGTGACGCTCTGCCGCCCAGTCCGCGCCCGCTCGATCGCGGCCGACAGGAACTTGTCAAAGTAACGCCGGTTCCACGCCCCCGTCAGCGGGTCTGTGAACGCCGCCTCACGCAGCTGCACCTGCTGCTCTGCAAGCCGAAGCCACGCGCCAAGCCATCCCGCGTGCGCTTCGAGCGTCGGGCCGTCCGCCCGCGACGAAAGAAGATACCCAAACACCGCACCGTCACACTCAACCCGCGCCCCTGATCCGCCCGCGGCCCCGACGCTCTCAGATTTCTCAGAGATCGTTGCACCCGGATCGTCAAGCCTCGCACGAATGATCCGCAGCGCCGACGCTCGCAGATCGCCGCCGCGCAAGCTCAGCCGCACCAGCTCCGCGTCGCCGATCTCGGGCCCTCGCTCCGCCGAGCCCCCGCGCGGCAACACCTCGGCCGCGGCCAGTGTGAACGCGGCGTCGAGCGTCGGCTCGGGCAATGCTTCCGTTGACAATGCCGATGGCGATGCCGGTGATACTGCCGGTGATGATGATTGAGAGACCGGTTCGGGCATCGCGGGCTCCGCTGGTGCTTCCACGCCCCTCGCCGTTCGGTGCACGATCTGCCGGAGCGCGTCCGCCGGAAGGTCGGCGTTGATCACCTCGTCATAATAGATCGTACTCACCCTCGCCTCTGACGGCCCCACCTGCGCCGTCGCGCCCAACGACGAAGACCTCGCACCCATCACCGACGGCATCACCACCCGCAGGATTCTCACGTTCGGATCAACCAGCCGCAACGCTCGCGCAAAGTCAATCACCGCCGTCCCGCGCAGCGTGAAATCAGCGCTCGACTCCGAGCCGCTCTGCGCCGCCGGTTCATCAGAATAAATATCCACGCCAACCATCACGATCGCGCGGCTCGGCGAGTACCCCTCGATCGGATCGGACAACTCACCAATCGCTTCGAGCGGGCTCTTTACGCGCACCAGCTCGATGGTCGGATCAAGCCGAAGCTTGGCGTCCAGCCCCGTTCGACCAACCAAAATCACACGAACTTCGAAGTTCATTCCCTCGGCTCATCTCTTCTTCACCTCGATAACTCGTGGTGATCAATGTTTCGCGCGCAGCGGCCACCCGATCGAACGTCTCTCATGGTGCCGGATTGTCACGCCACGTCAATTCTGCCCGCGCTCCGGGTTGATCGCTAGCAACATCTTCAACTCTTCGTCACTTAAATGTTGCCTAATTCCTCCGACCTTCCCAGTGTGATGAAAGTTGTCTTTCGCTACCGGTTCCAAGTCCTTCTCAGACAAGGATATCGGGCCCTCCCCGGCCAAACGAAGGCGCGGCGATTGACTCGTGCTCGACGAGTCTCCCGACGATTCCGCCGATGCCACGGATTCCCCGCGCCCGCTCTGCCGCGCAGCAGGTTCCCGCTCGAACCCGACCGATCCGTCCAACGGTCGGTCCAAAGACAGGCCGTTCGAACCCGATGCGGCGCGCTCCCCACGCTGCCATTGCTCGACATCCTCACGCTCGATCGGCCTGAGCCGACGCGACCCCGAGGCCTCGAAAGTCCAGCACGCCGCACGCGCCGCGTAACGACCCGTCAGCGTCACTACGTTCGCCACACCCGGCAATTCCCCAGGGTCGATCAGCACCAGGATCGTCGCCGGCGTCGCCGCACGCGCACCATGCGAGCCCGAATGACGAGCCGCGGCGCACACATGCGCCAGAGCATCAAACGCGTTCGAGCACGCCACCACGTGCATCCGCCGCGACACTAACGCCGCGATCAGGTCCGGGTCCGGTTCCGTTGACGACGAGTGCCAGATGATGCACCGGTGACGCAACGGAGCCTGTGCTGTGGGTTCGGCCGCCGCCATGAAAGACATAATAACCGGCGCACGCTCAAGAACCGCTCATCTCGATCTCCTCGACCACTTTCTCGTTAAATTTTTCACGCCCGCATGTTCGCCGTTCGTTGTCTATCACAAAGCCTCGCCAACGAGCACCACGACTCAACGCCTGGAAACCTAGGCAACGCCGCCCGCGACCGCGGCCGCGACCTTCGCCGCCCCGTCCGCCGGGCCCAGCCCGGCCAACGCCGCACGCATCGCCTCACGCCCGCTCGCGCTTCGCATCAGCCCCAGCACAATCGGCCCGATCGTGCGCACGTTCTGGTCCACGTCGATCGCGTCCGTCGCGATCACGCACGCGCCGCGCGATTCAAGCGGCAACGCGTTCAGCCGCTGGTGCTGGTCGCGATGATACGGATACGGCATGAAAACCGTGGGCACGCCCGCCGCCCACGCCTCAGCCACGCTCCCCGCGCCCGCCCGGCTGATCGCCAGGTCCGCCGCACCCCAGGCCGGGCCCATCGGGGACAGGAACGCCCGCACCAAGGCTGGCACCCGCGCCTCGGCGTAACTCTTCTCGATCGCCGTCAGGTCGGCCTTCCCGCCCGCCTGATGGATCACTTGCCAGCACCCCGCCGCAAAGAACTCCGAAGATTCGCGCGCCAGCGAAATCACAAACTCGTTGATCGACGTGGCACCCTGGCTCGCGCCGGTCACCAACAGCGTCGGTCGATCCAGATTAAGCCCCAGTATCGCCCGGCACGTGCGCGCGTCGCCAGGCGGCACTGCGGTGCGGCGCACAATCGGCGGAACATGGATCCAGCTCCTCGCCGACGCGACCCCCACGACCTCTGCGGCCGTGAAGACCCGCCGCGCGTGCCGCGCGATCCATCGGTTGGCCTTGCCGGGAGTGGCGTCGAGATTGACGAGCGTCACCGCGCACCCTTCCACCCGGGCCGCCTGCACCATCGGCGCGGCCACGAACCCGCCCATCGCCACCACCAGCACCTCGCCGTGCCGCTCGCGCAGTTCACGCAGCAGCGCCCGACCCGTACGCACCGCGCCGCCCCACGTGCGCACGAACTTCACCAAGGTTCTCGGCGCGAGCCCGAAAGGCTCGGCCGGGATCGTGCGGAACTCGGCGTTCTCCCGCCCCAGAATCTCCGAATCGAGCGGGCGCACGGAGCACGCAAAGACCGAGCGCATCGTGTCGTTGTTCTTGGCTAAAATCTCGCTCAACCGCTCGGCGATCGCCAGCCCGGGGTACAGATGCCCGCCAGTGCCGCCCCCCGCGAAAACCACGCAGCGATCGGCCCGGTTCACGCCGCGACCTCGCCAATATTCGAGTTCGCGTCAGAATCCTGAGACTGAGCGAGAGTATCGATCGTGTCGGAAACTTCTTCGGCCGGGCGGGAACGATCGATCGCGATCACCAGCCCCAGCGAGAACGCCGTCAGGATCCACCCCGTCCCGCCCGAGCTCACCAGCGGCAGCGCGATGCCCTTGGTGGGCCCCAACCCGGTGACCACGACAAGGTTGATGATCGCCTGCAGCCCCACGGTGGACATGATGCCCAGCGCCAGCAGCTTGAGCACCGGCTCGCTCTCGCGGCGGATGATGGAATACCCGCACCAGATCAGCGCGGCAAAGAGAGCGATCACGACTGCGGCCCCGGCGATGCCTAGCTCCTCGCACACGATCGCGAACAGAAAGTCGGTCTGGTCCTCAGGCAAGTATCCGAACTTCTGCTGCCCGTGCCCGAGCCCGCGCCCTGCGCCCTCGCCGCCAGCCACCGCCAGCATGGACTGGATCATGTGATAGCCAGTCTTCTTCGGGTCGGAGTACGGATCGAGGAAGGCCGTGATGCGATCGATGCGGTACGGGCTGTGCAGCACCGCCGCGACCAACCCGGCCAGCCCGACCGGCACGAACATCAGGAACTGCAACACTCGGGCGCCGCTGGCCAGCAGGATCAGGCAGGCAGAGGTCAGGATCAGGATCCCCGTGCCGAGGTCCTCGATGATGACGCAACCCGCCACCGCCGCCACGGCGATGAGCCCCGGCAGGAGCCCGCGGAAAAACCGAGGCATCACCAAGGCCCGCGTCGCGCAGTACCACGCCATGACGCCCACCATCCCCCACTTGGCGATCTCGCTGGGCTGCATCGACAACGCATCACCCAGCCCGGGGATCGGTAGACGCAGCCAGCGGTGCGAACCGTTGACCTCTTTGCCGACGAGCGGCGTGTAGACTAAGGCCATGACGCCGATCAGCCCGAGCACGCCGACCAACAGCGGCATGAGCCCCACGAACGTGCCTCGCGATCCGTCCGCGGCCCGAACATCAGGCCGCCCGAAAGCGGCGGCCAGCCGACGAATCGGGAGGAACGCCCCAACTCCCATCGCGGCAATCGCCATCGCCATATAGACCGTCGAGCGCGAGAGGATGATCGAGCGAGCGGTCACACCATCAGAGGGCGAGAGCGAGCCATGGCTTGCAGCCTCGCCAGATTGCCTGGCGGTCAGGGCCGCAGACTGGACAGTTGTTTGAGCCGTCGGTTGAAACGCTGGTGGCACGGTCATGCCCGCCGAATTGACCATCACCACGCCGACCGTCAGCAGCGCGATCACACAGAGAGCGATGATGTGCCCGGCTCGGAGCATCGAAAAGAGAGTATCGGTCCGCCGGGCGGCAAGACTGGAAATCCCCTCACGACTTCTCTGCTGCATCTCGACCGATATCTCATTCGAGCGGCGCGCTCACTTCAAAATCTTCAGCCCCACCCGCTTCTCAAGCTCCGCCACCGGCTTGGCGACCAAGTCGTACCCGTCGCTGCCCACGACCACGCACCGAACCAGTTCGCCCGGCGAGAGCGGATCGGACGACTGCACGAACGTCACCGCGTCGATCTGCGGGGCCTGGAACGCCGTGCGCCCCTGGTACAGCTTGCCACCCTTGCCCACGCCCGTCGTCTTGCGGCCCGCGGCGCGAAGCGGGGCGTCGATGATCACATCAAGCCGATGTCCCGTCGTCGTCGGGTTCCGTTCGTCAAACTGCGCAGCCAACGCGGCGGTTCGTTCAAAGCAGATCTTCTGCTGGACCTCCATCAGTTCGTTGCGACGCCGAGCCTTGACCTCGGCGGGCACCGCCAGCTTCGGGTCGTTCTCCATCGTCCCCGCGACCGTGCCCTCCTCGTGCGAGTATTCGAACACGCCCATAGCCTCGAACTTCATTTCCTGAACGAACTCGACGAGCTGACGGTGGTCGGCCTCGGTCTCGCCCGGGAACCCGCTGATAAACGTGGTACGGATCGACATCCCCGGCACGCGCTCGCGGAGCTTGCGAAGCGCGGTCGCCTGCTGGTCGCGCGTGACGTGTCGCCGCATCAGGCTGAGCACGCGGTCGCTCGCGTGCTGGAGCGGGATATCGAGATACGGCAGCAGCCGACCGTTCATACGGTTGGCCAGGCCCGCGAAGGCGTCGATGATAGGGTCGGAGAAGTTGGACGGGTAGGCGTACATCAACCGAAGCCAGCCGCCGCTGCCGTGGTCGTCGATGGTCTTGGTGAGCGCCCCCAGCAACGCTGGCAGCCCGCCGTAGTCGGCGTACAGATCCTTGTTCGTCGCGGGTTTGAGCTTCCCGGTGCGAAGCCCGGTCCCGATGTCGTCGCCATAGCTGGTCGTGTCCTGACCGATCAAGAGCAGCTCGAACGCCCCGTCGTTGAGCAGTTCCTTGGCCTCGTTGCAGATGCGGTCGAGCGGCTTGCTGCGCATCTTGCCGCGGATGCTGGGGATCGTGCAGAACGCGCAGTTCTGGTTGCAGCCCTCGCTGATCCGCAAGTACGCGTAGTGCCGCGGCGTGAGACGCAGGCGAGCCGAATCGTCCTCAAAATAGCCGATGCCCTTGCCGTCTTTGCCGTTGACAGTCAGCCCGGTAGTCGAGACCCCGCGAGCCTTGGCGGCCTGCAGCGCGTTGCCAGCGATCCAGTACCTAGGTTGATCGGGCGATGACTCGAGCGTCTCGCGTTCCGGGGCCCGGCCGCGCACCGCCTCGACGATCTTGTCGCGGTCGAAGACGCCGATCATGGCGTCGATACCAGGGGCCCACTCGAGCATCTTGGCGCGGTGACGCTGGACGAGGCAACCCGCCACGACGACGCGCCGGATCTCGCCCCGGGCCTTGGCCTCGATCGCTTCGCGGATCACGCCGAGAGATTCCTCTTTCGAGGCTTCGAGGAACCCGCAGGTATTGACAATGACCGCGTCCGCGCCGCCGAAGGCCGCCTGGTTTTCTTGGTCATCTTCCGACGAGATCGGCACGATCCCGTCCTGTGCCAACATGCCGAGCATCTTTTCAGAGTCGACAAGGTTCTTGGGGCAGCCAAGGCTGACGAACGAGACCGTGCGCATATCGAGCGGCTCGGGCAACTCGGCCAGCTTGGCCCCCTTGCGAGGCTTGCCTTTCGAAGCTGCGTGCGCGGGCGCTCCGACAGACGCGACGGTGGCTTGAGATCGAGGTTTGGTCGTGGGCATGAGGTGAGGCAATGTTAGGCGAGCAGCGTCCCAACCCCCTGCCAGATTGGCCTTTCAAACACCTCTTCGCCGCCGTTCGAGGTGGTTTTTTTGCCAGCAACGAGCCCGAGATCGCCCCAACGCGGCATCCGTTCGCACGCGCGAGGCGTACTCGTTGCGGTAAAATGACCGGCCCGGCACGAGTTCGCAACCCGGACGAGCCGTCTTGATATATTGATATCCGTCTTTATGCTCGACCGGGCTGATTAGGATGACAGGTCCCAGCATCCAAAGACCAGCCTCTGGATCGTGCGTCGGGAAGTTCTCGGGGCAGGACGCTTCGAGGGAAAGTGGTTCACGGAGGAAGTCGCGATCAATCTGCCGTCTCGCGCCCGAACCGGCGAGGCCGCTTGCCAGGAGTCACGATGAGAACCTTGGTCGCCATCCCTGTCCACAATGAAGAGAAGCACGTCCGCTCGGTGCTCGACGCGGTTCTCAATCAGGTCGGGAACGTGCTGGTGGTCGACGACGGCTCGAGCGACGGCACGCCAGACATCCTGGCCAAGTACCCCGTGGACGTGATCCGCCACGCCGTGAACCGCGGCTACGGGCGTTCGATCCGCGACGCCTTCACCTGGGCCGCCGCCGACGGCTACGACTGGGTCATCACCATGGACTCCGACAACCAGCACGAGCCCGAGGCGATCCCCGAGTTTCTGGAAGCGGCCTCACGAGGCGACGCCGACATCATCAGCGGCACGCGCTACGCCATGAAGCCCGTTTCAGCATCGATCCCGGTCTCCAGTTCCGGCTCGTCGGGCTCGCTGATCCCGCCGCCGCCCGATCGCCGCGCAATCAACGCGGACGTGACCGCCGAAATTAACAGCGTGCTCGGGCCAGCCCTAGGCACGACGCTCACCGATTCGTTCTGCGGGTTCAAGGCCTACCGCGTGTCGGCTCTTAAAAACCTGCGGCTCGACGAGGACGGGTACGCTCAGCCGATGCAGTTCTGGGTCCAGGCTGCAGCCAACCGGCTGCGCGTCAAGGAAATCCCCGTCGCGCTGATCTACAACGACGCCACGCGCACGTTTGGAGGCCCGCTCGACGACCCGGCCGTCCGCCGCCGTCACTATCGCGAGGTCTTCCAGCGCGAACTGCGGCGCTGCGCCGACAAACTCCCGGCATCCGCGCTCCAAGCCGTCGCGTCACCGTGCTGTTGTCGGTAATCGACGTGATGACCGGACCCAACAGAGGAGCACAGGCAGACGACCCCGGGCTCGTGATTGAGCCCCAGGCCCCAACGTGGCCGGGCCTGATCCGCCAGTTCTTCACCGCCAACCGCAACCCAAGCTCGATCCAAACACGCCACGAGCTGGGGCTGCCGATAGATCGCCCGATCATCATGACCGGGCACCAGGCGACAATCTGGCACCCGGGGATCTTGGCCAAGTACTACGCGACCGACGCCGCGGCCAAGCTCACCAGCTCGGCGAGCGTGTGGCTGGTGGTCGATCAGGACTCCGAAGACCCGTGGCAGGTGCGCTACCCAGCGCGATCGGTTGAGAACACCGATCATCAAGCCTTGTCGGTCGCGGCCATGAAGTTCTCGCCGCGTACCTCCGCGCCCGACACCCCGGCCGCGTCACTGCTCACGCTCGCTCCGCTTTCCAGCGACGAGTTTCCACACGCCGCCAGCCCCAGCGTGCGCGACGGGCTCGCGCGAATCCATGCGGCCCTGACCGCTCATCGCAATGAGCCGAGCGCGGGCCGACAGCTTGCCGCGGCCCTCGCAGATCTCTTGTCGCCGCTCAAGCCCGCGACAACCCTCTTCGCCACATCAAGCGCACGAACAGCCTTGTTCCAACGCCTGGTCGACTCGATGCGCGACGACCCCGAACGCTGCGTCCGCGCGTACAACGCCGCCGTCGCGCTCTATCCCGAGGCCAAGCTGCGCCCGCTGTTGATCGACGACGTGAACGTGCGCTACGAGCTCCCGCTCTGGCGGCTTGAGTTCGGCCACGAACGCCAGCGAGTCTTTGCCGAGGATCTCGACCAGATCTCGCGTGAACAGCTCGCGCCGCGTGCGCTGTTGATGACAGGGTTTATGCGGGCCGCCGCGTGCGACCTGTTCGTGCACGGCAAGGGCGGCGGGGTGTACGAGTCCGTCACCGACGCCTGGTTCCGACACTGGCAACCGAGGCTCACGCTCGCGCCGGTCGCGGTCGTTTCGGCGACCCTGCGCCTCTCGCTGCTCAACGTGCCCGCACCCGTCGCGGACGACCTGCGCCAAGCCCGCTGGCGTGCTCATCACGCGCCGCACGACCCGGCGATGCTCGGCGACGAGGAGGCCGGGCGAGCCAAGCTCGAACTCGTGCGACGAATCAACGAGGCAAAGCTCAGCGGCGGCGACTCGCGCTCGCTCTACGTCACCATGCACGCAGGCCTGGAACGCGTCCGCGTCGAACGACGCGAGAACCTCGAACAAATCGTGTCGAGCGCCGATTCAATCGCCGCCCGGCTGCTCGACGCTGCGATCGCGTCGGACCGGACCTGGCCGTTCCCGCTGTACCCGAGCGCGATGCTCGATGATCTCGCGCAAGCAATCAACGCGGCCTACGCGGTCTGAGCTAGGTTCTGTAAAACTCGGGCTACCGCTCTCGCCTGATCCGAGGTCTCGCAAAGCCTCAGATCAGACGTCAATGAGCCGCGAAAACGAACCAGAAATTACCAACGGATCAGAAACTCGTTGACAAACGCGCGCCCTACTACAAGTTCCCGCGTTTCTCCTGCTCCAGCTCAAGCGCCTCGAACAGCGCCTTGAAGTTCCCCTTGCCAAACGCCTGGCTCCCGCGCCGGCAGATGATCTCAAAGAACAGCGTCGGCCGGTCCTGCAGCGGCTTGGTGAAGAGCTGCAGCAGGTAACCCTCGTCGTCGGCATCAACCAAAATCCCCAGATCTCTCACGCGCTGGTGATCTTCCTTCACTTCCTTGCCCGCCGCCTTCAACATCGGCTCGATGCGCTTCCACACCTGCTGGTAATACGTCTCGGGGATCGCCAGGAAATCCACGCCGCGCGAACGCAAGGCCGCGATCGAGTGCAACTCATCGTCGGTCCGCAGCGCCAGATGCTGCACGCCCGGCGTGTTGTTGTGCCAGTCCAAATACTCCTGGACCTGGCTCTTCTTCTTCCCCGGCGCCGGCTCGTTGATCGGCATTTTGATGAGCCCGGACCCGCTAGCCATGACCTTGGACATCAGGGCGGAGAAGTCCGTGGCGATGTCCTTGTCGTCGAACGACATGAACAACTTGAAGCCCATGACGTCCTCGTACCACTTCACCCAGTAGTTCATCTTCCCGAGCTCGACGTTCCCGACCAGGTGGTCGGTGTACTTCAGCCCGCAAGGGTTCTTGGTGTTGAACTCGTTGAGGTTCTTGAAGAGCGAAGTCTTCGCGAAGCCGGGCATGAACGTCCCCCCGGCCTTGATCGATGGCAGGCCGTACCCGCCGCGCCGCTCGACGAACGAGTGCACCACTTCGCCGTAGGTTTTCACCGCCGCCATCACGACCGTGCCCGTGCCGTCGCTGACCTCGCGCGGCTCGTACGCCGACTCGCCGCCGTTCTTCACCGCCGCGCGGTACGCCGCCTCCGCGTTGTGCACCGTGAACGCCACGTCCTTCACGCCGTCGCCGTACAGCCCGACGTGCCGGCTGGCCGGATGGTCCTTGTTCAGCCCTGTGGTCAGCACAAACCGGATGTTCCCCTGCGAGAGGTAATACTCGGCCGACTCGCGCGAGCCCGTCGTCTGGTCGCGGACCTGCTCGCAGTGGAAACCGAAACAGTGCGCGTAGAAGTACGCCGCCTGCTTGGCGTTGCCGCAGTAAAACCGAACGTGGTCCACGTCCACCAACTGAAGAGGGTCGGTCGAAGCGGCAGCGGCGGACGCGGGTTGACGGCTGATCGTGGTCATCATCAGTATCTCCAGCCGCGTGAAGTTGGACCCTTGAGGTTCGGCCTCACGCGACGATCTGAGTATATAAGCGCAATTCCTCCGCCAGCCAATCGACCAGCCAATCGACCAACCAATGGAACGCCAAGCCCGCTTCATTCGGATAGCATCGGCCAAACGATGCCGCCCAAGCCTCACACCCCGCCCCGCCTCAACCTCGTCGAGACGCCGACCGCCGCCAAATCGGCCCCGACATCGGCCCCAAACTCCACCCTCGACCGCGCCGACCTAGAACTCGTGGCCGCCATCCGCGCTGGCAAGCCCAACGCTTGGACCGAACTCCTCCGCCGCCACCAAGACCAGCTCTACACCATTTGTTTCCGCATGCTCAACAACCGCGAGGCCGCCCGCGATGCCGCCCAGGACACCCTCGTCAAAGTCGTTCAAAACCTCCCCCACTTCGACGGGCGAAGCCAGCTCTCCACCTGGATGATCCGCATCGCCATGAACACCTGCCTCTCGGCCCTCCGGGCTCGCCGACTCCGTAAGCACGAACGCCTCGGACCCGAGACCGAGTCCGCCGCCCGACACCTCGGCACACGCTCGTCCGAAAACGACCGGGAACCGCAGGGAGAGTCGAGCGTCCAAGGGAATGAGGACCGCGCCAGACTCCTGGCCGCGTTGGCGAAGCTCGACGACGAGCAACGCGCGATCCTTATGCTCCGCGACGGGCGGGGTATGGATTACGACCAAATCGGCCAGGTGCTTGACCTCGCGATCGGCACCGTCAAAAGCAGGATCTTCCGAGCCCGCTCCGCCCTGCGAGCCGTCATTGAAGAGCAGGGAAATCTCGGTCAGCCCCCTCATCCCGGTCAGCACGGCCAGCGCGACCAGAACGAACCCCAACCACCGCACCCGTATTCCCCTCCCGCAGACCTCACCCGATGACCGCAAGACCGAACCATCCCACACCGCTCAGCGACGCCCAGCTGCTCGCGTACATCGAAGACGAGCTCGATGCGCAGGCCTCGGAATCAGTCGAGCGCGCGCTGCGCGACAACCCGCCGCTCGATCGGCGTGTGCGCGCCATGCGCGGCGATCGGGCGGCCTTGCACGACTCGCTCGGGATGATCAACGACGAGCGCGCGCCACGCGACCTCATCGTGAGCGTCCTCGAAACCGTCGAACGCACAGCGCTCCTGTCCTCGCCATCGGCGCCCGCTCCGGCCACCACCAGCACGTTGACCAACAAGTTTGCGGAGAGGTCGTCCGAAGCTTCGGAAGCGACCTGGCAAAGTTCTAATCACGGCGCCGAAACGTGGAACAGCGACGAGTTCTCACGCCTACCCCCCGCCCCGCTCGCGCTCGCTCGCTCCAAACGACCGGCCGTGTGGCGCACCGTCTCGTCACGCCCGCTCGCCGCGGCCGCAGGTTTCGCCCTGCTGGTCGGCGGGGCCGTGCTGGTCGCCAGCCTGATGACCGCCAAGCACACCCGCGGCCTGCTCTCCCGCGGCGATGCCGACCTGGCGCTCTCATCTCCGTCCGTGCCCGACATCGCCGCTGGAAAGTCGCTTAAAGAGTCCGTTGATCTCGCGATCGCGGACGGTGCTGCCAAGCCTGAGAGAGATTCCTCCGAACCTCAGTTTCCCGCTCTCGTCAGCGTCGCGTCATCCACGACTTCGCCCACGCAGGAGCTGGCCACCGAAAGCGGCGACAGCAAAACGAACGCGAACGGATTCGCCAAAGTGGAAACAGCCCAATCTGAAGATGCCCCTTCGACCTCGATCAGCACGCCCGCCATCACCATCGAACGCGCCGCCCAGCTCGCCGCAGAAAACCGGCTCGCGATCCGCGTCCTGCCGCGCGCTAAGTCCGATCCGGCCAAGCTTTCCGCAGGCTTGGCGGCGCTCACCAAGCGCGACGCCTCCCGCGCTTGGAAGCTCAATTCCAAGCTCGCGCCCGAGTACGCCTCGTCAGTGCTCGCGCAGCTCGACGCCAAGGCCCAGAACACGAACACAGCGCACGCGAGCGCGAACAGAGATCGCCCGCGTCGTGACAACTCGCGCGATCCCACACCCGACATCGAACGCACCCTTGGCTCGCTCTCCGACACCAGCTCACTCGCTAATTCCAATGCTGGTGCGGGAGCCCTCAGCCCGCAAGCAAGCACCCCGAGATCAACGCCTTTCGCGGCCTCAACCGATCACGCCATCCGCGCGCCAGCCGAGGTGTACCACGCCGAGATCGCCGCCAACGCGGCCTCTCTCGCCAGCCTGCGATCTGCTCTCGACCGCGCTGGCAACGTCGAGATCGTGTACGAAGAACTCGCCGCACCGGTCACACTCGCGCCAGCACTGATCGAGCAGAACATCCTCTGGTGGACCCAGCCCGCCTCGGCCTGGGTCCGCCGCACGACCGTGCCGATCGTCGTGGAACCAGCTTCATAATCAATGTCGCGCCGCAGGTCCACGCCAGTCTGACGAACCAGCTCGGACCTTCGCGGAGCCTCAGGCCCGGGGCTCAGAACCGTTGTTCATTCTTCGATCTGACTGAACGAACCCTGCTTGGTCTGCTCTTCCATGTATTTCTGGAAGTCGCCCATCTTGTACGAGATGAAGCAGAACGCATGGTGCAGCGTCAGCCATTCCAGGTCCGTCAGATCCTCGTCCAGATCCTTGCGCAACCGATTCAGTTCGGCCAAGATTCGCTCGGCTTTCATATCATCCTTTGAAGTACATTCGAGCATCGAACCATCGTCGCGCGTTCCATCGCATTTCATCACACCGAGGTGAACGCCCGAGCACGCGAACTCCCCCAGACCTTTTTCATCACGCAGAGAACCACTTACTCGCCCGGCTCATTTGGTTTCCGGCTTGGTTTCCGGCTTGGCCTCCTCCGCGGCCTTATAGAACGAATCATCCAACCAGACCCCGCGCAGAAGCTCGATCAAACGATTGTCCTCGCCCGGCTTGGCGTCGAGGTCGAGCCCGACCGCGTTGCTCATAGCCGCGATGCCCTCTTCGGCCATGTTCCGGTCGGTGGTCTGGAACCCGATATACGCCAGCAGCAGGGCCAAATCTCGACGAGTCGGACCGTCCACCGTGCTCTCGGCGGCCAGGTTCTCGCGCATCCGCGCCGTCACCTGATCAAGCCGGGCTTTCGAGGGCAGCAGCGTGGCCCCATAGCGTTGGGCCGTCGCCTCGGGGAACGCCGCCAGAACCTTTCGCAGCCCAAAGCCAGCCGAGCGGAAGAGCCCGGACCCGATCTGCGCATGCACTCGGCCCACATGCCCCGTGACGTCGCCGCCGTTGATCGAGATCGCCTTCCCGAAACGCTCTTCCGCATCAAAGTACATCGTCTCGCCCAGCAGCCTCTCGCCAGCCTGCATGTGCTCGGCGAAAAAATCCTTGCCCGGCGCGCCCGCCGGCTTGAGCGTTTCAACCTTGCCACCCGCGTCGCGAATAAGTTTCAGGGTCCGAGGATCGATCTTTGAGCTGGGCAGACCCGAATCGCTCGGGTTGCCCGCTTTGTCCCGGAATCGCTCGGGCACGTCGGGCAGCTTCGACGCAGGGATCCCGCCCCGGGGCGGAAGATCGTTGCCAGAATTGGCCCTCAGACTGTCCGGCGCCGTGCCAGCGTTGCTCTTCGCTGGCTGGGAAGTTCGGCCCGAGATCTCACCCGAGGTTCGGTCGTTCGCATTGTTCCCCTGCGTAAACCGTTCCACATACCCGCGCGTGCGAGTGGGCTTGCCCAGCAGAGAGACCTTCCCGGACTTCCCCGGCTCGCCCGCCAACTGCCCACGCAAATCGTCCATGCGCGCTTGCCACGTCATCGGCACAGATCGGCTTGATCCGGCTAAACCGTCAGGGTTCGAAGGCTGATCTCTTGTCGTTCCGTCCGGGTTCGTCGAGGGTTCGGCGCCCGGGTCGTTGGACGGTGAAGTTCTCTCGGGCCGAGTCCCCGGCAGAACATCCGGGAGCCTGTCCGCAGGGGCCGCGCTCGGGACGCGATCCGACGCGTCCAGCTTGTTGAGACGATCCTGCAGTTCATCGAACGATGTCTTGGGCTGGGGAACCGCGAGGTTCGGCCCGAGCCCCGCGCCCGTGGACCCGCCCACCTTCGTGCTGGGCACTTGTCCCGGACGCGGCTGCGACGGCGCACTGCGAGCCCGGTCCCGAATCGAATCAGAGGCGACTCCCGACAGACCCAGCGCACGGTCAGCACCGATGAGTGATCGATCAGGGCCGCTCGTCCGCAGCGACGGCAACGAATCCGCCAGCAGGTTTTCCGCCCCGAAGCCGGACCCCCCAAAGCCGGTCGGCCCGGTCCGCGGCGCGCGTGATCCCATCGACCCGCGCGGCTGACCCAGGTTCGACGACAGCGAAGCCGCCAGCGACGATCGAAGCGTGGATCTGAGCGAATCGCCCTGGAACGTCGACGCGTCGTACGAAGAGGCACCCTCACTAGCGCGCAGGTTCCCTAACGCGGGCGCTCTGAATTGATCGCGCCGGCCCGCCGGGCCACGCTGGATCGGGGCGATAGCGCTGCCCCTGCCGTAGGTGGTACCCTGCCGCTGCACGTCGAACGACCCACCAAGCTGGGCCGACAACCCACGCTCACCGCGCGAGAGAGCGCCCTGAAAGTCGTTCAACTGCGACCCGCGGATCCCTTGGCTCGCGGCCCCGGAAAACGCCGAGTCTCGCGTAAAGTTATAAAGGTCGTTAGAACCAAGCCGCCCTTGAAAATCTGACGGGTTGCGATACCCCAAGTTCCCCTGGAATGATTTCCCGTTCGCCGCGTTGCCGTACAGGACCGAGTTCTGGAACCGCGACGCACCCAGCGGGTCATTACGAGAACTCGATGAGCCGAATCGGCTCAAATTCTTTTGCAATCCTTGCCCGTTCCCCAACGCGTACTGCGCCGACGCGACCGGAACCCCCACGAACGCGAACGCCGACACCGCGAGCCCGCACACCGCGCGAGCGATCTGCGCCCGTACAAAGTTCAATCCCTGGCCGATCTTTGCGTGGTCCATGATTCAGCACCTCTCCAAGCCAGACCAAATCTGAACTCGTTTCGCGTCGGCGAAGATTCAGGACTCCGAGCAGCGCCCGTGCCTCGATCGACCGCCCGAACCAAGTATCGGCCGCAGCACCGATTATACTTCGCTCGCCGACGGCCCGGGGTTTGCGCGAGCACAGAATCCGAGGACATTTGCTGTAACGAGCCACCGTTCGGCCGAACCTCCTGACCCTGAAACGACCCGAACACTAACCCTTATCCACGTTTTCGAGCCGCGTGAGAGCCACCCGCCCCCGCCCCTACAGTCCTGCCGATGCCCCACTTTTACGTCACCACCCCCATCTATTACGTCAACGACAGGCCCCACATCGGCCACTGTTACACCACGCTCATCGCCGACGCGCTCGCCCGTTTCCAAAGACTCGCCCGAGGCCAACCTCTCAACGGCGCACGCGGAACCAACGAGTCCAGCGATCAAGTCTTCTTCCTCACCGGCACCGACGAGCATGCCGAGAAGGTCGTCACCACCGCCGCGGAGCGTGGCCTCCCCACGATGCAATGGGCCGACCAGAACTCCGCCGCCTTCCAAGAAGTCTTTCGAGAGCTCAACTTTTCCTTCGACGACTTCATTCGAACCACGCAGGAACGCCACAAGCTCAAGGTTGGCGAGTATCTCACCAAGCTGCTCACAACCGGCGACGTCGCCCAAGGCGAGTACGAGGGCTGGTACGACGTCAACGACGAGGCCTACGTCACCGAGACCAAGGCCAAGGAACAGAACTTCCTCGCTGGCAACGGCAAGCCGCTCGTCCGCCGCAAGGAAAAAAACTACTACTTCAAGCTCTCCAAGTATCAGTCGTGGATCGAGTCGGCCATCAGCTCGGGCGAACTCCGCATCGAGCCCGAGGCACGCCGCAACGAGGTGCTGGGCCGCCTTCGCGAAGGGCTCCAAGACGTCCCCATCACCCGCCCTGTCACCGATGAACCCGCGACTCAATTCGGCGTGCGCATGCCCGGCGACGCCGGGCACCGCGTCTATGTCTGGATCGACGCCCTCTTCAATTATCTCTCGGCCGTGGACACGCCCGAGCGTCGCCACCTCTGGCCGCCCAGCGTGCACCTGATGGGCAAAGAGATCCTGTGGTTCCACGCCGTGATCTGGCCAGCGATCTTGAAGGCCCTGGACGAGCCGCTTCCCAAGCTGCTCTACGCCCACAGCCACTACACCCGCGACGGCAAGAAGATGTCCAAGAGCCTCGGCAACTTCATCGACCTCGAAACCATCCGCGCCTACACGGGCCGCTACGGCGTGGACGCGCTGCGCTGGTACCTCGTCACGCAGGGCCCCCTGCACGCCACCGACGCCGACTTCTCGCACGCCAAGTTCGTCGAGGTCTATAACGCCGACCTCGCCAACGGCATCGGCAATTGCGCGTCGCGCGTGTCCAACATGATCGAGAAGTACTTCGGCGGCAAGATCCCTGAATGCGATCTCAACTTGGCGCGAGCCTGGTGGGACAGCGAGCACGCGAACACCATCGCCGAGGTGATCGCCAGCGCGAACCGCGTCGATCTCGCCGACACGCTGAAACACGCAGTCGGAATAATCACCGACGTGGATCAGTACATCGCCGAGACTAGGCCCTTCACGCTCGCCAAGGACATGGCCGCGAACTCCGCTCAGGTCGCGCTGATCCTGTACACCTGCGCCGAAGCCGTTCGAATCGCCTCTCTACTGCTCGCCCCCGTACTACCAACCAAAATGGCTCAGCTCTGGACCACCTGGAACTGCACGCCAGCCGAAGGCGTCCCTCTCGAAACGCTCTGCGCCTTCGCAGGCCCACACGCGCTCAAGCCCGGTCAGGCCATCGCCAAGGGTGAGGCTCTCTTCAGGCGAGCCGACCCTGCCGAGGCTCCGCCCACAGGCGTCTAAGTGGTCTCCCTCCGCATCGAGACCCGAGAGGTTCTGCGACACCTCGCGCCGCGGTCGCGACGCCCTAAGAGAACATCAGCGGATCTCAAGAACTTCCCACGCACCGCCGCGTAGGATCGCCGCCCGTCTTGTGTCCGAATCCAGACTTTGCTTGGGAGAGACCGCCTCAGGAACCGATCTCATCGATCCGGACCCTTCTCGCGCGAGCGGTAGAGTGATCGGTCCGGCCGCCTCGCGCTTGGCACCGCGCTAGGCCTCGCGCTAGGCAGCGTGTCCCGGTGCCACGCCCGGGCTCGAGCCAGACACTCGGGCTCGTCCCGATCTGCTCGCCAGCTGTTCGTTTGATCTAGAGGCCGGAGACCGTGGTTGAAGACTGAGGCGGCCCATAATTTTATCCGGATCATCGCCAACTACGCCCGCCTAGGGCTAGGCCTGGCGCTCGGGCTCCTCTTTGTCCCCTTCACGCTGAAGTGGATCGGCAACGACGGGCTCGGTCTGATCATCCTCCTCGGCGCTGGCAGCGGGCTGGCGGGGATGTTCCGGGAGATCACCAACCGTGCGGCGGTCCGCGAGCTGGCGGCGGCCATGCACTCGGGCGATGAGGATCGTTTCCGCACCGTGTTCAACTCGTCACTCGTCGTCTCGGCGTTGGCCGCAGGGATAGCGACAGTGCTCTTCATTGCCGTAGCGCTCGCGATCCCCCTCTTGAACATCCCGGCGCACCTGATCCCGGCTGGCCGAATCCTCATCGCCTCGCAGGGCGCGTACCTCGTGATCGCCACGCTCCTCTCCCCGATCTTCAACATGCTGATCGTGCGCGAACACTTCGTGAGCTACAACCTCTGGAGCCTGCTCGAACGCTGCGGCCTGCTGATCTCGGCCGTACTCCTGGCCAAGGTTTTCAAAGTGACCAACGTCGCCCAAGCTATCGCCTGGATGGGCATCCTGTGCGCAGCGCTCAACCTTGTCACTTTCCTGATCCCGGTCGTACGGCTGATCGCCAGCGACCCGCGGCTGCTCCCGAACTTCCGGTTCGCACGCCGAGCAAGCGTGCTCGAAATCTTTTCCACCTTGAAGTGGTACGTCGTGGTCGAAACCGCCTCCTCGCTCCACGAGCGCGTCGGGCAGTTCATCGTGGCCCACTATTTCACGTCCTCGGTCGGCAGCAACGTCTGGGGGATCGCCCTGCAGTTCGTCAGCTACGTGCGGCAGGCGACCCAGGGCGTGACCTTCGGGCTCGATTCAGTCGCAGCCCGCCTGAGCAAAGACGGCCCGGGGCAGCTCAAAGCCTTGATCCATCACTCTACACGCATGCACGGGCTGGTCGCCATCCCCGCTGGCCTGACCGTCTTCGTGCTGGCCGACCCGCTCATCCACCTCTGGATCGGCACACGCATCCAGAACCCCGACCAGATGCTCCCCGCGATCATCACCACCGTCAAAATCATGGGCCTGGCGCTCACCGGCCGCGCAATCTCCGACGGGTGGATGATGATCCTCTACGGGGCCGGGCACATCCGTCGCTACGCCCCGCTCGTGCTCATGGGCGGGATCGCCAACCCCGTGCTCTCAGTGCTCCTGATCGTGCTCCTGCCCAAGTTCACAAGCTTGCCCGCGCCGCTCTCAACCACGGTCCCACCGCAGGACAACCCGCTGCTGCTCGTGCCGCCGCTGGTGTTCTGCGCGGTCTTCACGGCCGTCCACTTTTTCATCCTGCCCGCGATCGCCGCCCGCTGCCTGTCGATCCGCTACCGAGACCTCTTCATCCCGCTCTGGCGCCCCGCGGTCGCGTCGGCGCTCTCGGCTCCAGTGTTATTCTTCCTGCCCGCCTTCTTGTCGATGCGAGGAGTTCATTCGCTGCTCATGCTGGTGACCACAGGGATCGTCTTCGCGGCGATCTACGGGGCGGCGGCAGGAACCCTCGTGCTCACGGCCACAGAACGCGAGCGGTTCGTGTGGTCCAGAATCCGACGATTCACCCAAAGACAAGCGTGATCCCGGGAGTTCACCGGTCAGGCGCGTTTGCTCGACCCGACCGACCCGAACGCCGATCCTTCGGAGCATCGGCCAACGTACGACTACCCTTGATAGCACCGGTGGCACTCGGATCTGTGAACCGCAACCCGGCTCCCAACCAGGACTGAACCTCGAACCATGGAACGACTTTACGCGATCATCTTGGCCCTCTCGGGGATCGCCCTGATCTACCGCATGTACCGCCAAGCCAAACGCGGTGACGTTGATGTCTTCAGTACCCGCAACTTCTTCCTGGTCGGTTACATTATCTTCATCTTCAACAGCGGTGTCTTCACGCTCGGGTTCGATTTCTACCCCGAACTTCGCATCCAGAACCCCGCCAAGAGCGGCGCGATCTACACCTTCATCGCCCTGACCTACCTCGTGATCTTCTTGTGGACATACAAGTCCGGATTCATCGCCGACCGGATCGCCAACAAAGTGAACCCAAAGTTCAGCGTCCAAGGCCCGATTCCGATGCTCGTCCTAGCCGTGACCTTCATGGTCCTCTCGTGCGTCTTCAAGTTCGTGTTGGGCCAGATCGAGTTCCTCGGCGTGATCACCCAAACCCTCGCCATCGGCATGGCCGCGGCGTCCGCCGCCCTCGCCGCGTGGGCCTGGGCACCCAGACCCTTCAACATCATCGTCGGAACGATCGCCGCCGCGCTGATCTTCTTGGCCATGGGCCTGGCCGTCTACCAAGCCTTCGGGCGCCGCGACGTCCTCAGCGTCATGCTCGCCGCCCTCTGGGGCGCCCACTACGGGCACTGGCGGCACATCGGGCTTAAACGATCGCTCGCTCAGATCGTCCCCGTCGCCCTGCTCACCCTGTTCGCCGTCGCATCCTTCACCGGCGCTCGTGCCCTCTCCTCCGGCGCTCACCTTGGCTTCACCGAGAGCTTCCGACGCGTCACGCAGGGCGACGTCAGCGACGGTCTCTTTCAGATGGGCGCCCAAGACACCGCCTCGTGCAGCCTCTGGCTCATCGAAACGCGACCCGAACCCTTCCACTACGACACGCTCCACTCCTTCCGATACTTCATCGGGCACCCCATCCCACGCCGCTTCTGGGAGACCAAACCCAGCGCTCTAGGTCTCACCATGGTCAACGAAGCGAGCATCAAAAACAAAGCCAGGGGCTTCAACTTCGGGCCCGGGCTTTGCGGCCACATCATGAACGACAACCCGTGGCTATCGCTCGTCCCCTACGCCGTTGGAATCGGAATCATGCTCCGATTCATGGACCGCCTCGTGCTTCGATTCCCGCTCAACCCCTTCGTGGTCGTCCCCATGGGCGTGGCCGTCGGCGAGATCCTCGCCCTCCCGCGCGGTGAACTCGGTCTTTTCCTCGTTCGGACCGTCGCCTCCTCCTCCGGCGTGTGGATCATCATGTGGCTTATCGCGCTCGTCGGCGGAGCCATCGGCCTGCGAGGCACACCGAGCACCACCAAGGCCGAAGTCACCCAACCCGAGAGTGTCATCGATCCCGACTTGGCATTGAACTACGGCGACTCTGACACCGATTCGGAACGGGCCAGTTAGCCGACGTCTCATTTCACGTCCTGGAACGCGCGCTCCGCCCCCCTGTTGTTCTCGGTTCGCTCAGATCACCGAGTGTTCTCGGAACGGACCAGCCTCGCGAGGGTAACCTGCGCAATCTGTACCGCCAACTAGGGTCTATACCGGGCTGGTCCACGCCGTGTCATACTCGCCCGATGTCTCCAGAACTACGATGTCCTACCCGGGTGAATTCATGGGAACACATCGCCACCGGAGGGCTTCATGACCTTTTCAATCTTCATCAGGAGTAGGACCATCAAAGAAACTCTTTCTTTCGTCGCGGGTCTCGCCGCGCTCTTGGGAACCTGCACCGCGAACGCTCAGCAGATCCCCCCGTTGGAAAAAGGCACCGCCACCGTCCGATCCAAGCTCGTCAACGGTAACCAGCTCGAAATCCGCGATGCCGCGACCAACGCGCCGATCCTGCTGCCCAAGGGCACTCGTCTCGTCGAGTTCCTCGACCCCGCCGTCGAGGTCGCCATCCGGCTCCAGTCCCAGCCAACCGGCGCCGACATCATCTTCAACTTTCACAACACCGCCGATACGCCCAAAGGCCTGGGCATGCTCGACACAGGTATCCTCACGCTCGGACAGAACGTGATCTACCAAGACCTGCGCGAGACCAACGAAGCGGTGACCGCAAACGTCAAGACCTATGTCGGGAAGGCCTATCCCTACCCGTCGGACCTGTACTGCCCCGCGTGGGTGATCTCAAACAGCACCTACCACGTCGGCGTCAGCCTCCAGTACCCGATCATGGAGTACAAGCACGACGCGTTCATCGGGCTCTCCAACCCCAAAGGCGCGCAGCTGCTCGGCGAAGGCGGTGCTGGCTGGGCGGTCAACTTCGTCCTCTCGACCATCGGTCCCCACAGCTGGCAGAAGGTCCAGTACAGCGCCGAGCTCAAGCCCGACGAACGCCGCCAGTACGTCATGTCCATCCGCATCCAGCCCAAAGCCAAGGAATGGGTCCGCACACTCCTGCCCTATCGCAACTACTTCCACGCCAACTACGGCGGCGTCAAGTACCTACGCGACCCCAAGCCAGTGATGGCATTCGGACTCTCAGGTGAGGTCCAACTTTCCGACGACAACCCCTTCGGGTTTGCCCCCCAGTACCGCCCCGACAGACAAGGCTTCAACAAGCTCGCTGGTGAACTCAAGACGAACTACCCCGGGTGGGGATCGGTCATGGTCTGGCTCCCCGGCGGCGTGTACCGCGTCCACCAAGAGAACAACTTCCCCTTCCAGTTCACCTCCACTTGGATGAACTGGCCCATCGCTTCCAGCTCCGCGTTCGACGACACGTTCGGGCTGGCGTCCATCAAAAACACTGGCAAGGACTTCGGGCTCTGGTGGGGAAACTCGGCACGCATGGCCCTCACCTGGGACCCCAAACACTTCGTCGACTTCGACCCCGACAACCCGAAGCACGTCAAGCTCGCTCTCACAGAGCTCGACATCGCCGCCAAGGCTGGCGCGACCTCCATCGGCCTCGACACCTTCGCGCACAACTACACGCCAATCTGGAAGGGCTACCCGTGGCTGGTTGCTATGCGGCTGCGATACCCGTACATGCGCTTCGTCACCGAGCCTAGCGCGTGCGACATCATGCACACCATCGCGCCCACGTTCATCTCGGCCTGGAATGACGAGACCAAGCCAGCTAACGAAGAAGGGCTCTACCGAATCAAGCACCCGAACTACATCGCCGACTTCCTGCTCCCGGGTCACGAGATCTGGGCGGGCTTCCGCTACAACGGGCTCACCAAGTACTTCGGCAAGAAGCCCGACGCCGCACGCGTCCTCGCCGATGTCATACGATTTAGCAGCTATGGCTACGTCGCCCTGAATATGGAGGGCATCAACACCACGACCACCACCGTCAACGCCAGCAAAACCTGGAACACCACCGTCCCGGCCGACATCCGACTTTCCGATGCCCCCGAAGCCTTTGGTCCGGCCGCGGCCGGATCAACTCACGTGGCGCTGGGGCCCAGCGCTCGCGCCGATCGTGTAAGCGGGTGGCGTCCGCCCAAGACCGGAACGCTCAGCTCTCCAGAGGCGGCAAACCCGTCCCGAACCGCCCCGAGCGTCACGATCCAGCATGGCCGAGCCGACAACCGCGTGGTCGTGGTCCGACCCGCGATCCGCCCACCAAAGGCCATCGCGATCAGACCTCGCCCAGCCGCCAACCCTGCGTCCGTCCGCATCAACCCGCCGCCCCGCTCGATCGCCGAAGCCATCAAAAACGCTCGCGAGGCTCTGTTCGGTCCGCCCAAACCCCCGAAGACGGAACCGAACGATCCGAGCTTCGTCGAGGCACCGACCGATCCGCGATAGCGGCCAGACGGTTCGGATCTGAACTCGAACGTCGCGCGGTCAGAACAAACGTCGCGCGTCAACTTGCCCTCCAAACCAGCCGAAAATCATTCGCGAGCCACGAGGCTCGCGATTTTCTTCCCCACACACAACCGCCCCCTTTTTCACGAACACCGCACCCTTATACTCCGTACTTGTCAGACCGATCGAAGTCACTAGTTCATCTGTTCTGCGGCCGAACCCTGAACTTTTACAGTTTCCTGAGGAGCGATTGAGAATGGGAAAGAACGGCGTCATCGTGGTCACCGGGGCCGGCGGGTTTATCGGCGGGCACCTCGTCAAACATTTCCTAGATCAGGGCCGCACGGTCCGCACGGCCGACATCAAGCCGCTCGACGAGTGGTACCAAGTCCATCGCGGCGCTCAAAACCACGCGGGCGGGGTCAAGGGCGATTGCCGTGACTTCCGCGTGTGCCGCGCCATCAGCACCGGCGCGAGCCAGATCTACCAACTAGCCGCAGACATGGGCGGCATGGGGTTCTTCGAGAACAACAAAGCTCTGTGCATGCTCAGCGTGCTCACCAACACGCACATGATC
>CAZIMT010000021.1:7979-29457 GCA_964540295.1 uncultured Phycisphaeraceae bacterium | reverse complement strand
GGAGACACGATCTTTCCCGGCGAGGTGCAGCGAGGCTATCTCTCGTTCGCGCTGGCGCTCCCGGTGGGATTCATGATCGTGTGTGGTTGCCGTCGGTTGTGGCGTGATCGCGCGGGGGTTCCGGTGGTGCTGGCGTTCGCGCTGCCAATCCCGCTGATCTGGATCGTGTCCGAAGTTATTCAGGCTATCAGCCCCGGGCCTGAGCGGTACATTTATCAGCCTCGGAACGTCGTGGTGATGTTGTGCCCGCTCATGCTCGTCTTGAGCGCGGGGTTCATGAACTTCTCCGCGCGGTGGATGCGCGTTGTCGTGTTGAGCTTCCTGGTGCTCTTTCAGGCAGCGGGGAGCGTGCTGATGCAGACCGTGTACCGCGACCGCGCCACGGTCATGAACCCAAACCCGCACTGGCGCGAGATCGCGGCGGCGATTCGGGAAACGAGGCTGCTCACGGCGGGACCGACCCAAGCGCTGAGAACTGGATTGGCAGCGAATTCAGTTGACGTCGCTGCGGGAGAGCCGATGCTGATCTCGGGCTCGCCGATGCACCCGTTGCGTTTCTATCTCGGAACGGGCAAGGTAGTTTGGCTAAAGGAGTTCCCCGGTGCGGAGCTACGCGTTGACGAGGTGATGGCAGAGCACCCGGAGTCTCTGTGCTTTTACATCGACGATCTGAATTGGTCAGCGCTTCAGGCGGCCGAAATCGCGGAGATCGAGGCTCACTGCGAGATGAGGCTGATTGTCTCACGCGGGCAGGTACGTGTTTACTCGCTCACGCTCCGGCGTTGATTCACCTCGGCAGGATCGGGGGTGCGAGGAGGTTGCCCAGCGCGACCGCCTCGTTGGCGGAGGCGGCGCAGCCGTCAGCGCCCAGCTCGTGCCAGAGCCCAGCGCACCCGCCGAACGCTGGGCCGCCAACGATGACCTTGGGAGAGGGTTCGAGCGAACTTCGCAGGAGTGCGAGCGTGTGCTCGACCTGACGCAGGTGCGCAGGAAGCGTGGCCGACAGGGCGAGCACGTCGGCGTTGAAATCTCGGCACGCGTGAACAAGGTCCTCGCCGGGGACATCGGCACCAAGATAGACGCTGCGCCACCCCGCCATCTCGAAAAAATCCGCGACCACGCGCACGCCGATCTCGTGCGTGTTTCCCGCCACGGCCGCGGAGACCACCGTCCGGCCGGTCGGCGGTTCCGGCTCGATCATTCCCAGAAGCCGCGACATCACGGACTGCGTGGTGGTGGTGGCGAAGTGCTCCTCCGCGATGTTGAGTTCATCGGCGTGCCACATGCGCCCGATCTCCTGCTGCACGGGCATGAGGATCTCGGTGTAGGCGTCGCGCACGCGGACACCATCGCGGACCGCGTCAAGAACAACCTGGGCCGCACGCCTTCGATCGCCTTCGAGGATCGCCAACAAATAGTTCGCGCCGGTCCGACCGTGCAAGCTCGCGGTGCTCAGCCTTGAAGGCGGCTCGACAAGATGAGAATCGAGGTGCGCGATCGCTTCTCCGATGAAGAACGTGATCACCGTGGCGTCCTCTGGAATAACCTCGAAACGCAGGACGGCGCCGAGTGTGGTGAGGCTTATGCGAAGGTCCTCGATCGGCACGGCTCGCGCGGCGAACGCGGCCTTGGCCCAGATGACCTGGTTGGCGAAGAGCGAGGGACGACCGGCTGAGATCGACGCGGAAAGATCGACGATGCGAGCGTGGTAGTGCTCGGCCCATTTGGCGAGGGCGACCGGGTGATAGCGCTGGGCGAGCCGCGGGTCGGCGCGAAGCAGGGCCTCGGACGCCGCCGCGGCCAGCTCGACAGCGCGCGACAGCAATAGTTCCGACAGGAACTTGTGCTGGAAGTCGGCGTTAGAGGGGGGCTCGTTCGTGATCGGCTCCGGTAAGATCATCGCGGTTTATCGGGCGACGCAGACTTGGCGACTCAGCCCAGGAACGTTCTCTGTCGTCAATGTACCAGAATCAGACAAGAAGCCGTCTGCGCAACTCCGGCGAGACCAGCGGGCAGGCTCCTGCTGGCTTGCTGAACAAGCGACGTCGAACCTTGGCGACGCGGTCGTAGAGCCAATCTCGAAGAGGCCTGGGAATCGCACGCGCGACCGACGCGAGAATCCGCCAACCGTGCCCGAGGTGGCGCAGGATGTGCAACGCCGCGGCCGAGCGGGCCAGGATCGAGCCGTCGCTCCGGAGCACGATGATGCTGTCGGGCAGATCGACGAGCGAACTGGCGGGGAGTCGGGAGTAGGCCTCGCCCCCGATCGGCGCGAAGGCGAACCGGGCGTGGCGGTCGCGAGGAAGGATGAACTTCACCGCGCCGTGGCACAGCGCGCAGTCGCCGTCGTAGAAGACGATCTCGGGTTTCTGGTCAGTCACAGGCTCGATCTCCTGACAAGGGTACGAGTGAAGCCCGGGATCAGATGTTCGATCAGGTTTGCGAGATCCAAACGCACGGCCCGGCAACCAGGGTAAAAGAAGCCGGTATGATTTCCGAACTTAGTGCGGACAAACCGCGCGATCATCCGCGACCGACCGGCCGTCGGCCACTCTTTGAGGACTCATCTCGATGAATCGATTCAATCGTGCCGTTCTAATCACAGCATTTTCGGCGATCGCAGCAACTTCTCTGAGCGGCTGCATCATCGTTGCGGTGGACAGGGAGAGCGGCGAAGGCTCGTGGTCGTCCTCATCGAGCAGTCGCCGCGCCCGGGCGATCGGCGTGAACCTAGCCGACGTGGCGCCCGCGACCGCGGCGCAGGCCGGGGTGGACCCTTCGCGAGCGTGCGTGGTGACCGACGTCTGGACCAACTCCGCGGCCGACCGGGCGGGGCTCAAGAAGTGGGACGTCGTCACGAGCATCGACGGCAAGGACTGGGCGACGGCCGACGCGCTTCGCGACGCGATCCGAGCGCGGAAGGGCGGGGACACGCTGCGGCTGAGCGTGGTCCGCGCCGGGCAGAGGATCGAAACAACGGTGACCTTGCCCGGAGAGTGAGCGACTCGGAACTGACGCGCTTCGTCATCGAAAAAAGCGGTGTGCCTTCGCACACCGCTTTTCGCTTTTCGCTTTTCGAGTGATCAATTTGTTGAATCTTCGTCCAGAGAACGATTCGCTTGGTCCGTCAAAGGTCAGTCGGCCTTGATCTGTTCGAGCTGGTACTGGGTGAACTGCTTGTACCCGCCCTCAGCGATGCCATCAGCCTTGGTGGCGAACTCGATCGCCAGATCCTTCTGCCCGGCGATCTTGTGCGCAAACGCCATGGCGATAAGAGCCTGCACGTCGGTGTCGCCGCTGATCTTGATGGCTTCCTGAGCGGCCTTGAGCGCCTGATCGGCCATCTTCTTGTCGGGGTTGATCGTCTTGTCGCCGAGCATCATCGCCAGACCGGCGAGCTCGTTGCCTTCTTTGTCCTTGCTGGCCTTGGCGAAGATGGCGTCGAAGGACTTAATCGCGGAATCAAACTCGCCCGCCTTCACCAGCAGCGAAAGCTTCGCGGCCTGCATGTCCTTGAGCATCGCCGGGTGCTCAGTCTCGAGCGCGAGATACGCCTTCAGCGCGCCCTTGGGGTCGGTGTCGGCGGTGCCGAAGATCTCTTCGAGCTTGCCCATCGCGGTTTCGAGCTTGGCGGGGTCGGCCTTGGCGTCCCACTTGCCCTCGAGCACGCGCGGGATCACCTCGTCGAGCAGCATCGGGTGCCCGATGTACGAGACGATGCCTTCCTGGTTCACTACGAAGGAGCACGGGATGCCGTTCTGGTTCGCCGCCAGCATGAAGGCCTCGCTGGTCTTGCGCTCGGTGTCCCACGCCACGGTGTAACCAATCAGGTCGCCCTTCTCGGCAACCATCTTCTCAACCGCGGCCAAGGTGTTGGAACGGTCGGCGCTGGTCACGCCGATGATCGTGAGCCCGCGATCCTTGTATTTCCTCTGAAGCTCAGTGAGGTGCGGCATCGACTTGATGCACGGCCCACACCAGGTGGCCCAGAACTCGACCACGTAGACCTTGCCCTTTTCAAACCCCGTGACGGGCTCGCCCTTGACCCACTTCTCGATCAAAAGAGCCGGGGCCTTGTCTCCAACGGCGAGAAGAGGCTTGATCGAAAGCTCCGGGGCGGGCTGGGCCGTGGTGCTGGCGGCGTCGGGTTGGCCAGCTGGCTGGACGGCTGGCTGGTCGGCTGGCTGGTCGGTCTGAGCGGCGGCGAACGAAGCGGCGAGGGCCAGAGCGGCCACGATGGCAAGCGAGTTGTTCATCGAGAATCCTAGCGGGTGAGGTGAGTTGAGGACGGTTGGTCCGGCGTCGCGGCCTTCAGGCCACGCGCCGACCTCCGGGAAGCAGACGCGAGGCATTTACGCCGCGCGTCCGAGTGAACAGGTGAACATGCAGAACTGGAACCGGTGGCGCAGGAGTTCTTACTCTGCGGGGAGTGCGCAGCTGCCACCGTGCTTCTCGTGGTAGTCCTGGTGGTAATCTTCCGCCGCGTAGAAGGGGCCAGCGTCGGCGACCTTGGCGAGTTGGGTCACGATCTTGCGATTCTTGAAACGCTCGCTCTTCTGGATCTCTTCAATGAACGTCTTGGCCTGAGCGTACTGCTCGTCGCCGTCGGCGAAGACGGCCGAGCGGTACTGCGTGCCGTAGTCCGGGCCTTGGCGGTTAAGCTGGGTTGGGTCGTGGATTTTGAAGAACCACGCGAGAAGTTCGAGATAGGTAACGCGCTTGGGGTCGAAGACGATGCGGACTACTTCGGCGTGGTTGGTGTCGCCGTTGCAGACCTGCTTGTAGGTCGGGTTCTTGACCGTGCCGCCTTGGTAGCCGCTGACGACGTCCACCACGCCGGGGACTTGCTGAAGACGGTCTTCGGTGCCCCAGAAGCAGCCTCCGCCGAAGTAGGCCGAGGCGGTCTCGACGGGGCGCGAAGCTTCGAGGAAGTCGATGGTGCCCGTCGCGTTCTTCTCGACAAAGTCGAGCGAGACCGAGTTCAGGCAGTAGCGCAGGCTGGTGGGCTTGGGGCCGTCGTCAAAGACGTGACCGAGGTGCGCGTCGCAGCGGGCGCACAGGATCTCGGTGCGGGCCATGCCCAGCGTCGAGTCGCTGATATAGGCAACGTGGTCGCGATCAAAGGGCTGGAAGAAGCTCGGCCAGCCGGTGCCTGACTCGAACTTGTCGTCGGAGCGAAACAACGGCAGCCCGCAGAGCTTGCAGACGTACGCGCCGTCCTTGTGGTTGTCATAGAGGTTGCCGCAGAAGGGCGGCTCGGTGCCCTTGCGAAGAATGACCTTGGCCTCTTCGGGCTTGAGCTTCTTGGCCAGCTCGTCGATCTTGGCTTGGCTGAGGTGCGTGATGTCGTACGCGGAGCGAGAGTACGCGGGCCCGGCCTTGGCGTCGGCCTTGGGGTTCTTGGCGGTCTTGATGAGCGACATGGTGTCCTTCTGGGGTTGAGATTGGAAGAACCGCCAAGCGGGTGACTGGGCGGCGAACACGGTGGCGGCGGCGATCACCGCGCCAACGACAAACAGAGCAACGATCACAGAAACCTTCATAACACAGAACTCCTTACAGGACCAAGCTCGCCAGGTTTCGCGTCTGGACGAACCAGCATCGGCGAGCGTGCGTCTCTGCCTGAATACGATGCCGGGGACGGGTCGGATGGTTCAGCTCGTCGATTTTTCCAAACAAAGTCCGAGCAGAGTGAATCTGAACCACAAAATGCGTATCCAATTGAAAACCAGTCGCTTTAAGTCTGTTTATTGTACGCGCGGCCCTATACTGGAATGATTCCAGAAACGAGACCTTTGCTGTGTGCGGGCGATCTCACCGAGAAGCCCGGCACGGATGGAGCCAAGACATGAACAACTCGACCAACGGCGCTTCTCTCAAGTTCCCGATCTACATGGACCACGCCGCCACGACAGCCTGCGACCCGCGGGTGGTCGAGGCGATGATGCCGTACTTCACGGAAAAATTTGGTAACCCGGGCAGCCGGAACCACAGCTTCGGCTGGCAGTCCGAGGCCGGGGTGGACACCGCCCGCGAGCAGGTCGCGGCGTTGCTGGGCGCAAACGAGAAAGAGATTGTCTTCACGTCGGGCTCGACAGAGTCCAACAATTTGGCGATCCGCGGCGCGGCGATCATGTACGAGAAGGCGGCCGCCGGTTCCGGTCAGCCGCGTGGGCACATCATCACGGCGCTGCACGAGCACAAGGCCGTCCTGGACCCCTGCAAGCGGTTGCAGAAGGAGGGGTTCGATGTGACATTCCTGACGCCGCCGCCCGACGGCGTGATCACCGCCGAGATGGTCAAGGCTGTGCTGCGGCCTGACACGATCTTGGTGACGATCATGTGGGCCAACAACGAGATCGGGACGATCAACGAGGTGCCGCAGATCGGCGCGTTGTGCCACGAGCGTGAGATCGTGTTTCATACCGACGCGACGCAGTGGGCCGGGAAAATGCCGACAAACGTCGAGAAGGACAACATTGACCTGCTGAGCCTGAGCGCTCACAAGATGTACGGCCCCAAGGGCGTGGGGGCGTTGTTCGTCCGCCGTCGCAAGCCGCGCATCCGTCTCTCGTCGCTGGTTGACGGCGGCGGACAGGAGCGCGGGTTCCGGTCGGGGACGCTCAACGTGACAGGGATCGTCGGCCTGGGCAAGGCGGCGGAGCTGGCCCTGAGCGAGATGGGCGACGAGGCGATCCGGCTGGGAAAGCTGCGGAAGAAGATGGAAGACACGATCACTTCGCAGCTTGACGTGACCGCGATCAACGGGCACCTCGAGAAACGCTTGCCGCACATCACGAACATCTCGTTCGGGTTCGTCGAGGGCGAGAGCCTGATGATGGCGGTGAAGGAAGTGGCCTGCTCGTCAGGTTCGGCCTGCACCAGCGCGAGCCTGGAACCAAGCTACGTGCTCAAGAGCTTGGGAGTCGGCGATGAGCTGGCTCACAGCTCGCTGAGGCTGAGCTTGGGAAGGTGGTCAACCGAGGCACAGGTGGATCACGCGATCGAGTCGATCGTGAAGAACGTGAAGAAACTGCGGACGCTCAGCCCGCTCTATGACATGCACAAAGAGGGCATTGATCTTTCCAAGGTTGAGTGGGCGCATCATTAGCGAATCCGAATCGATGTGCCCACTCGCTTCGAAAGTTTGTATGATTGAGATTGTCGAACTGTGGATGAGGGTCTCGATGGGCAACATGCAAGCCGCACATTCTCTTTCCCTGGCACCTGATATGGAACGATCGGCAATCAATCGCGCCTATTACGCCGCCTTTGCCGCGGCCCACGCCATTTGCCTGCACTACGGCCAGATTCCTCGCGTCGAATACCGCACTTGGACCCACGAAAAATTGCCGGGCACCCTCTTTGAGGCCGCGACAAATCAGGGCGGCATCCAAAGGCAGCACGATCAAACATTGAGGCTCGGCCTCGAACGATGCCGACAGCACCGTTTGATCGCGGACTATTGCCCAGAAATCTCAGTCGATCGCGCCGCCTGCAAAGAAGCCCTACGATTGGCCGGTCAGGTCGTCAACAACGCGCGGAGGTTGTTCAATGCCTAACCCAAAGATCGATCCAAAGGTCGTTGAAGCGCTTCTCCGAGTTTGGCAGCGAAGCGAAGACGTACGAAAGCTCGGCCTTGAATATCACTCAGACCGCACCGATTGGACCTCGTACAGATGCGAGATCCTTGTCACCGCAAAGAACTTGGCGGGACATCGAGCCAGCCAGATCGACGACGTAATGCGAAGCATCCAGCGTCAGCTCGATTCGGCCCTCGGTTCGGCTGACGTGAATGGCGACCCCAATGAAGTTCACCTTTTTCTTGACGTCCTAGGCGAAGCCGCTTGAGACGATGGAGACCCCGACCATGGCTTACGGCCCAAAGATCATCGATCACTACGAGAACCCCCGCAACGTCGGTAACTTCGGCACCCAAGCCGAGATGAAGGCCCGCACCGACGTCGGCGTCGGGCTCGTCGGCGCGCCCGAGTGCGGCGACGTCATGCAGCTCCAGATCAAGGTCAACGAGAAGACCGGCACCATCGAGGACGCCAAGTTCAAGTGCTTCGGCTGCGGGTCCGCGATCGCCTCGTCCTCGCTCGCCACCGAATGGCTCAAGGGCAAGACGCTCGACGAAGGGCTGGCGATCAAGAACACGCAGCTCGTCGAAGAGCTCAGCCTGCCGCCGGTGAAGATCCACTGCTCGGTATTGGCCGAGGACGCGATCCGCGCGGCCATCGCCGACTATAAGTCCAAGAACGGCGTGACCGAAACGACCGCCGCCGCGTCGGCCTCCCACTAACCCTCGTCAAACCTCATCAAACCTCATCACAGCTCCTCACAGCCCCTCACCCCCGGAAGGCGTACAATTGACTATGACCCAAACCCAGGAGGCTGCCATGTCTGTCCAACTCAGCGAGACCGCGGCACGCGAGATCCGAACCATTATCCAGCAGCAAGAACTCGACGCTGAGAAGGTGCGGCTGCGAGTCGGGGTCAAGGGCGGAGGGTGCTCGGGGTTCAGCTATCTGCTGGACCTGACCGAGTCTCAGAAGGACCATGACGAGGTCTTCGAGCTCCACGGCATCAAGGTCATCTGCGACCCCAAGAGCCTGCTGTATCTCAACGGCGTAACGATCGATTTTAAGGACGAGATCATGGGCCGGGGGTTCGTGTTCAACAACCCCAACGCCACCGCGTCGTGCGGGTGCGGGTCCAGCTTCTCAGTCTAAGGGCTGGCTTCTTTGAGTCAGGCTGGCTTTCCGGTGGCTCAACGCGGCGGGGCGGTTGCGAACTTCCCGGTGCGTGCGGTAGTCTATTGTTGACCTGCTCGCGTGCGAGGCCCACGGTGGTGGGCCGGTGCGATCGGTAGTGGTGCGCGAAGTGGTGCGCGGAGTAGTCAGCGACGGCGCAACGAGGGAACGTTCGATGAGCCAAGCCGCGATGCCGCTGGGGACCACGCAGGGGTACGCCACCCCCACCGTCTCGCAGTTCAGTGTTTTTCTTGTCAACAAAGTCGGCAAGCTGCTAGACCTAGCCGAGGCGTTCGACGGCTCGGGTGCTCAGATCTGCGCCCTCAGCGTCCACGAGGCCAGCGATCACGCCGTCGTCCGCCTTGTTACCGACAACGCTCAGTCCGCCCGCAAGCTTCTCAAGGACCAAGGCCTGCCGTTCTCCGAGCGCGACGTGTTGGTGGTGGAGCTGTCCAAAGGCCACACGCTGTCGAGCCTGTGCGTGTGTCTGCTGGGGGCCGAGCTGTCGATCCAGTTCGCCTACCCCCTGATGATCAGGCCCAACGGAACGCCCACGATCGCGCTGGCGGTGGACGACCTGACGCTGGCGGGGCAGTTGTTAAGAAAGAAAGAGTTCAGGCTTTTTGGAGAGGCAGACCTGCGCGGCGAGTCGAGCTGAAATGTTCTTAAGCAAAAAACCCGCCAGAATAGCCTTGAACAAACTCCTACGGTCGCACTATGAGTTCCGCCCAGAGACTTCAATCATCGCCCGACACACCTCAAAGTTTGTTGGCGGAACTTGGGAGTGATTCCACTCTTGATGAATTGATCCCGAAGTTGGCCAAGGATCGGGCTTTTCTTCGGCGAGTTGAGACGGTTGTCCAGCAGCTGCCGACAAAGCACGAACTCGTTCTTGGTGATGCTCGCGTTTCATCGCTGCTTGCAGAAAACTCGGTCCATCTTGTGGTGACTTCGCCGCCGTATTGGACGCTCAAGCGGTACAACGAACACCCGAACCAGCTCGGGCATGTGACGGACTACGACGAGTTCATCAGCGATCTAGACCGAATCTGGGAGCAGTGTTTTCGAGCCCTAGTCCCGGGCGGCCGAGTGGTTATTAACGTGGGAGACGTCTGCCTCTCGCGCCGAAAAAACAACGGGCGTCACACCGTGGTGCCCTTGCACGCGACCATACAGGAACACTGCAAGAGCATCGGGTTCGACAACCTCGCGCCCATCATCTGGCACAAAATCTCGAACGCAAATTATGAGGTTCAAGGCGGCGGCGCTGGGTTCTTAGGGAAACCGTACGAACCGAACGCAGTCATCAAGAACGATATTGAGTTCGTCCTCATGCAGAGAAAGCCCGGTGGCTATCGGAGCCCGAGCAAGCAAGAACGCCTGCTTAGCATCATTTCCGCGGCGGACTACTCCGTATGGTTTCAGCAGATCTGGTCCGACCTCACCGGCGCTTCAACATTGAAGCATCCCGCCCCATACCCGCTGACGTTCGCCGAACGGATCGTGCGGATGTTCTCGTTTGTGGGAGATACCGTGTTCGATCCGTTCATGGGGTCGGCCACGACAAACCTTGCCGCGGCCCGGTGGGGTCGCAACAGCATCGGGGTCGAAGTTGACCCGAAGTACTTCGAGATGGCACGAAAACGCATGGAAACCGTCGAGTCCGATCTGTACTTCCGTGTCGAGACCTCGTTGCGCGGGTGCGGCATTGGCTGAACAAAGCGTCCTCATCGCCAAGGCAGTACAGCACTTCTGGCGCACTCGCTCTGAACAGTCAAAATCTCAAGGAAACGCCAGGCCGCGAGATGTCGGCGGTAGAGCGGCCGTCACGGGCGGTAGACAGATGAATGGCTTTGTGAGCATCTTGCATGATGCCCTCATTCAAGCCAAATGTCCATCGGAATCAATTCACTTCGAATGCAAACTGGAACTCCCTGGTTGGTTCCGCTCAGAGAAAAAGTGAGACCTGGTGGTCATCCACGAAGGCCACCTGATCGCCGCGATGAAGTTCAAGTCGCAAACCGGCCCTTCGTTCGGGAATAACTTCAATAACCGCACCGAGGAGGCGATCGGGAGCGCGACCGACCTTTGGGCGTCGTACCGAGAAGGAGCTTTCAAACCGTCCCCCCGCCGTGGCTCGGATATTTCATGCTGCTCGATGATTGCGACGCGTCCGCCTCCCCGGTTCGCGTGAGCGAGCCACACTTCAAGGTGTTCCCTGAGTTCGTCGATTCTTCGTACCGACGCCGATACGAGCTTTTCATCCAAAAGCTTGTCCGCGATCGGCTTTACGATGCTGGCTGCTTCCTCTTGGCTCCGTCGGCCTTTGCTGCGAAGGGGCAATACTCCGAGCCGAACCTCGAGCTGGCCTTCAGCCCGTTCGTGAGATCGGTTCAAGCTCGCATCGCCTGTCTGGGGAACTAATCGGTTGCGCCTCGATGTGTCGGAGAGTGGCACCAAGCTTTCGTGCAATCGTCGGCTCATCGTGCCGTTGACAAACGCTGATCGGGCCGCTCATTTTTCCTGTAGCAACCATCCGTGCCACCAATTCGAAACCCAATGCTCGACCCGCCTGTACGGCGCTCTCGATCAGCGATCTGAGCCGTGCTCGCCGCACCCGGCCTCCACCGCCGCGGCCCGGCCCACGCATTCGGCCACCATTCGGCCTGAGTCCTGAATCGCCGCCAACCGGTCCGCATCTGAAGGCAAGAACCCGGCGTTGACCGCGACGTTCCAGCGTGAGGATCGGGCGGCCGCCTCGGTCAGCACCGCGGCGATCGCCAGGTCGCTCCGCAACTGCCGGTTGGTAATGGTGGTGAGAGACTCCATGAGCCGTAAGAGGTCAACACACGCGGCGATGGTCGCCAGCGGGACGTCCACGGCCGCCCGCAACGCGGTCGAGAGCTCCGCCGTCCGACGCGCGTCAGTCTCGGGCAGACGAGACAACTCGTTCACCGCGCCGTACGCCTGCGCGTCCTCGTCGGCCAGGCGGAGCAAGAGCGAGCGAGCGATGCTGAGTTGCTGCGCGGCCTGCCGCAGAGCCAGCTCGTGAGCCGCCAGCGATTTCTTTCCGACCGAGTATGACACAACCATCCCCGCCAGCGCGGAGCCCAGAGCGCCCACGGCGGAGGCAACCGCCCCGCCGCCCGGGGCCGGGGTCTTTGCAGCGATGGATTCGAGCAGCACGCCGAACGTCTGATCGGTCAACGAGGTCAAGATCGGTCGAGGAGCACACGACGAGTTGAGCATGAGCGGATCGTACACGAAGAGGTTGCTCGCGTATAAAGCGGTCTCGATCAGGTCTCGATCAGGTCTCGATCAAAATAACTAGATCGCCGCATCGGCCTGCGTCGTCCACAGTTCAACGATCGGCGACCGATCATATTCCTAATTTTTTACGAACTTTTATTCATAATCTACTTCGATTGAGCTGTACGCCCTCCAAGTTTGTGGTACGCTGTTGAGCATGAAAGGTGGCGATTCCGCTGCCTAGATCAGTGCAAAGTCTTTCCGCGATTGGTCCGGGCTTGTATTCAAGGCGTCTGCAGACGACCGATGGTGAGATATTCTTTGATGAGGGAGGTTCGGATGAGGACTTTGATTTGCCGTCGGTTTTGCGCATTCCGAGCGTTCACGCTGATCGAGCTCTTGGTGGTCATTGCGATCATCGCGTTGCTCATCGGCATCCTGCTCCCTGCCATCGGGCAGGCTCGCAGAACCGCTCGCACGATCAAGTGCATGAACAACATGAGCCAGTTCGGCAAGTCGACCGGCACCTACTCGGCGGACTATCAGGACCGGATTTACGCGTTCACCTGGAGAGCTGGGAAACAGCAATCTCAGCAACCTGACATCAATGGAGCCAACGCAGGAGACGACACGGCCGCGGCCGCCCTCCAAGCGGTGGACATCATCCGTCGTCGAGGCGATCGCACGGCAGCTGACTTTCCCAAGATCGGCGGCTGGATCCCCCACATTTTCTACACTCACCTTGTGCTGCAGGACTATCTCAACGCCAAGCTCCCCGACCAACTTGTCATCTGCCCGGAAGATAAAAACCGCGCGTACTGGCAAGCCAACGCCAAGAACGTCGACGGGCTCAACCCGTACCCGGCAATCAATCTGTCCCAGGGTTACAAGCGCTGGCCGTATTCGTCCAGCTATATCCATGTGGTCGCCTCCTTTGATCGGTCGGACATTATCCACCAAGATCAGAGCTCGGGAACCAGCTCCTATTACACCACTGACAAGAACAACAAGCCGGCACTGCTGGGCAATCGCAAGCTCGCGGACGTGGCGTTCCCAGGCCAGAAAGTGTTGCTCTACGACCACGAGCAGCGGCACAACGTTCGCGGCTCGACGTACTGGGCGTACGAAGACGTAAAGCAACCGCTGGCGTTCTTTGACGCCTCCGTGAGCATCAGAAAGGTCGGCGACTCCAACCTCGGGTGGAATCCCAACGATAAGACGGGCGGCCCCAGCCTCATCACCTATACGCCGATCCAATCCGGCAGCACCGCCTGGCAAGCCCAGGCACGCAACCCCAGCGGGACCGACTTAACCTTCGGTTGGTTCTCCTATACACGCGGAGGGATCAAGGGCGTCGACTATGGCGGCGGCGAGATTAACACGGGTCAGAAAAAATGAAGACTAAGGTTCACGCCAACTCAAGCATGAGTCGAGACACGGCATGAAAAACTGGAAGTTCTCTGTGTGTTGACGTGGTGAAAAGAATCCAGCACCTATCCTCCAGACGAAGAGGTGGGCCGGGAGGGCTCTTTGCCAGCCGATCTTGACCATACTGTTCACCGCTTTGTATGGCGGTCCAAGGTTCCCTGCCCGGCTCGCGAACTCTTCGCGTGGCACGACAGGCCCGGGGCGTTTCAGCGGCTCGCCCCGCCTTGGGAAACCATGCGCGTCCGGCACGCCAGCGGCGGGATCCGCGACGGTGGCACGCTCGTCTTCGAAGTCCGCAAGGGCCCGCTCTGGATACCCTGGGAAGCGCATCACAGCGGCTACGACGAGGGGCGCGAGTTCACCGACACTCAAGCCCGCGGGCCTTTCGCGTTCTGGCAGCACACCCACCGCTGCCTGCCCGACTCGCAGGGTCGGCCCGAGATGTGCCTGCTCGAAGACGATGTTCGCTACAGGCTGCCGATGAGCCGCGTCGGCCAGTCGCTCGGTGGGCGATTCATCACGTCCATGCTCACCCGCATGTTCGCGGTCCGGCACGAGCGAACGCGTAACGACCTGGCGCGGCACTCGACCTTCACGCATCGGCCTCGGCAGCGGATCATCGTGAGCGGCGCAAGCGGGTTCCTAGGCTCGTCGCTGGTGCCGTTCCTCACGACCGGCGGGCATCGCGTCGAGCTTCTGCGCCGGCCAAACTCCTCAAACGGTTCGCTCGGCTCCTTGAGGCTCCACAGCTCGGCCTGGGATCCGTCACGCGGCCAGCTCGAAGGGTCAGCAATCGACGAGGCGGACGCGTTCATCCACCTCGGCGGGCGCGGGATCGCGGACAGCCGGTGGACGCCCCGGATCAAGGACGAGTTGGTGCGCAGCCGGGTAGAGAGCACGGCCCTGCTGTGCCGGACGCTCGCGTCCTTGAAACGCAGGCCGCGCGTCCTGCTGTGCGCGTCGGCGGTGGGGATCTACGGCGATCGGCACGATGAAGCGATGAACGAAACGAGCACGCGCGGCGAGGGCTTTCTCGCGGACCTCTGCGCACGCTGGGAAGACGCAACCAGGCCTGCGGTTGACGCGGGGATACGGGTCGTGAATCTTCGCATCGGTGTGGTGCTGGGCCCGGGCGGCGGCGTGCTGGCAAAGTTGCTAATGCCCTTCAAGCTCGGGCTCGGCGGGCGGATCGGCGACGGCCGGCAGTTTATGCCGTGGATCGGTTTGGACGACGCGATCGGCGCGATCCACCATTGCCTGTTCAGCGAGAGCCTCAGCGGGCCCGTGAACATCGTCGCGCCGCACAGCGCGCGCAACGCGGACTTTGTTGCGGCGCTGGGGCGTGTGGTCAAGAGGCCGACGGTGCTTCCGCTGCCAGCTGGGGTGGTCGGGGCGCTCTTTGGCGAGATGGGACGATCGGTGCTGCTGGGCGGGGCGCGGGTGGTGCCCGATCGGCTGCGGTCGAGCGGGTTTGAGTTCTTGCAGAGCGATCTGGATGGTGCGATCCGCCACGAGCTCGGGCTGCCCAATCAGCAAGCTCTCGAATCAGCTCCAGGCGCGGCGCCATCGTGTGTTACGCCGAGCAACTCGACACCACTTTCATCGACTCAGGCCGACCCCTCGGGTGCTCAGAATCAAACCGCCTCGCAATCCGTGTCGCGATGAGCGCGTGACCTCGCTTCACCGCATCGGGTGCTCGCCCAGCTCAACGCGGTCGTGGTTCCAGCGTTCAAAGGCGGGCGGGTGGTCTTTGATCAGCTTGGTGAGCTGGCTCGCCGAACAGCCCAGCCGCACGGCGGCCTTGCGCGGGTCTTGGTGCGCCGACGCCAGCATGTCCATCGCCTCAGCCAGCATGGTGGGAAAATCGACGTGCTCGGGGTTGCAGGCGATCTTGCCGCCGCTGGTGCGCGAGAGCCAGAGCGCGGAGCGGCACTCGCCGATGAGGACGGGGCAGCGGATCTTCGTCGCGAGCAGCAGGCGAAGGCGAAAGAGCGCGACGGAGCGGTTCTCGACCGCGCTGCGCCGTTCGGAAGCCTGCGCGATGATGCCGGTTGGCTCGTGCTCGATCGTCACCTTGGTCTCGACCTTGTTCCGGTGCTGGCCGCCCGGCCCGCCAGCGCGGCCCTTGCTGAGCGAGCAGGACGCGAGCAGCTCGTTCTCAGCCAGACGTGCGGGATGGAGATTCAGATTCAGCACGCGGTGGTCGGGACGGCGCTCAGGCGCAAGTCCGCGACGTCTCCGATGGCCAGCTGCTGAAATCCCAGCCCCGCGATCATGGCGGCATTGTCCACGCAATAAGCAATGGCTGGCAAGCGGAGACGGAGATTCTCGCGAGCGGCGAAGGCCGTGAGTTCGGAGCGCAGCCGAGAGTTCGCGGTGACGCCGCCACCGACCAGCAGGGTTCTCACGGGCTGCGATCCTCGCGTTCCGTTCGTCGCTTCGCTCTGAGCGCGCAAGAGTTCGAGCGCTCGCTCGAGCTTGAGGATCGCCGCGCGGACGGCCGCCCGTTGGAACGACGCGGCGAGGTCGGCGCGTTGTCCCTCGTTCAGGGCCGTGTGATCGCGCTCGAAGACGCCGCCCTTGAGCGGCACGCCGCGCACGGCGTAGAGCAGCGCGGTCTTCAGACCCGAGAAAGAAAAATCAAGCGAGCCCGGGGCGAGACGGCTGACGGGGAAGTCATGAGCCCGGTCGTTGGCCCCCGGCGTGCGCGCGAGACGGTCGAGGTTGGGCCCGCCGGGGAACGAGATGCCGAGTATGGCCGCAGCCTTGTCGAAGGCCTCGCCCATGGCGTCGTCGATGGTCGCGCCTAGGCGGGTGAGCGCGGTCCAGGAATCGACACGATAGAGAGAGGTGTGCCCGCCGCTGACGACGAGCCCGAGGGCCGGGAACGCGAAGGTTTCGTCCCACGCGTGCGGGTCGAGCTCTCTGAGTGACGCGTCGTGCAGCGCGCCCGCGTAGAGATGCGCGCGGACGTGATCGACGCCGATCAACGAGATGCCCAGCGACCACGCGAGAGACTTGGCGGCCGAGACGCCGACAACCAGCGACCCGATCAGCCCCGGGCGGTGCCCTACAGCAACGGCTTGGAGGTCCGCGAGTTTGACGCCAGCGTCGGCGATGGCGCGGCGGACGACGGGCAGGATCCGTTCCACGTGGGCACGGCTGGCGAGCTCGGGGACGACGCCCCCGTACTCGGCGTGCAGTTCGTTCTGCGAGGCAACGACGGAGGACAAGACGCGCGTGCCGCCCAGCACAACGGCGGCGGCGGTCTCGTCGCAACTGGTCTCGATGCCGAGGATGAGCTGGGTTTCAACGCAGATTGCGCGGGTCCGTGGTCAAGAGTTTTCTCGGCGTGGCGAGCAAGAGATTCGAGATATCCAAGAGGAAGATTCGGCTCGGAGAACCGACCTGCGTAGCCCGGATCGATCTCTACTTCGGGATCACCGCGCCCGGTTCGGCGAGGCCGTCGATCTTCTTGACGTCGGCGTCGATCAACCAGCGCTCGAGGTTGTTGCCGGTGATTCGAAGTTCGGAGACGACCTTGCCGTCCTTGTCGAAGACCTGAAGCTTGCCGCCGGTGAGGTCGAGAGTGTCGGACCAGAAATCCTCGGGGTTGATCTTGACCTCTGCGCCGCCCTCTTCGAGCGTGGACTCACGCTTCTCGATGCGGATCAACTCGCGGGCGAGTCGCTCGCGAGCTTGCCGCAGTCGTTGGAGCTCGCCGCTGACGATGGTGCGAGCGCCCGCCCCAGGCTCGCCCGTCTTCTTCCATTCGCCGGTGTCCACCTTCGCTTGCAGGGCTTCGATGGCGGCCGCGAGTTGCTTGTCCTTGAGGTGCTCAACGATCCACTTGGAGTCGGACCACTTCGGCTCGCCGTCGTTGTGCAGCCCGGCGGGCCGCATGATCTCTTCCTCACGCCGTGCCTTGAGCATGGCCAACGTTTCCTCGTCGGTCATCGAGACGAAATAGCCTTCAGTGGGATCGACGCCCCATTCGGTAGAGTCGTCGGCCCGCTGGATGCTGCGGCCGCTGGGCAAATAGTACTTCTGCTCCGTCACCTTCAGCTCGCCCTGCCCGCTGCTCAGCTGGTGGACACTCTGGACCAAGCCTTTGCCGAAGCTGCGCGTGCCGACCATGATGCAGCGGTCGTTCTCGACGAGTGCGCCCGAAAGAACCTCGCTGGCCGAGGCGCTCTGCCCGTTGACGATGACCGCGATGGGGAAATCCGGGAGCGTGCCTTCAGACTTGGCGGTGGCGACCTCGTCCTTGAAAGCCCGGCCCTTGGTGGTCACGATCGTGCCCGACTTCAAGAACAGGTCCGCGATCTTGATGGATTCGTTGAGCAACCCGCCGGGGTTGCCGCGGAGGTCGAGCACCAGACCCTTGACCTTGCCCTCGGACGCGCCGATAGATTCAAGCGCCCGCGCCAGCTCGTCCGAACACGCTGGCGTGAACTGCGTGAGGCGGAGGTACGCAATCTGCCGCGCCGAGTCTATGACGTAAAGCCACTTGTTGGCGTCGGACTCGTCGCGATGGAAGCCCTTCACGGACTTCGTCTTGATCCGGTTGCGCACGATCTCGAAGGGGATCTTCACGCCCTTGCGCTCGATGGTGAGGTGGACGGTGGTGCCGGGGTCGCCCATCAGCAGCGCGATGCAGTCGTCCACGGTCATCTTGAACGTCGTCTTGCCCTCGATCTCGACAACCTTGTCGTCGGCCATCAGCCCGACCTTGAACGACGGCGAATCTTCCAGCGGGCTGATGATCGTCAGCCAGCCGTCGATGACCTGCACCGACGCGCCGATACCGACGTACTCGCCCGTGAGGTCCTTGTTGAACGAGGTCTTCTCGGCCGGGGGCACGTACACGGTGTACGGGTCGTTAAGCACCTCGAGCATGCCGTTGATCGCGCCGGTCTGCAGGTCCTGGTCCTTGGGGAGGCTGACGTACTGCTTGCCCAAGATGTGCTTGATCTCGATGAGCGGGTCGAAGAACCGGAAGTCGTCCCCGCCGGGCCGGCTCAGCACCGCGCCGGTGCCGAGCATCACGCCGCCGAAGACCACCGCGACCGTCGCACCAAACAGCACTGAACCAGTTTTCAACCGCCACCTCCGACCGACCGCGAGTGTCGGCAAGTTTCATACACGCTCGAGGCACGAGTCAGAGCATCGTATCCCGCGACCGCCTTCTACCGATCCCCACTCTTTTCGTTCCGCTCTTTTCGTTCCACCCTATCGGCCCGCGTGCCGTAGCGCCACCAGCGAGTACGCCGTCGTCAGCACCGCGTTATCTTCCATCCATCGCTCGTCCATTTTCTCAAACGAACCATCCGGCCTCTGCAACTCCGCGAAGCGTTCGGTCAGGTCCTTGGCCCACTCACGCCGCACGGTGGTTCCATCTGAATTCTGTACGTCGATCATCGGCTGTCCGTTCGCCGCCAAAGCCTTGGCGAAGGTGACGTAGTAATAATACAAACCGTTTTTTCCCAAGCCGGGGTTCTCGGACAGCGTGTAGTTCCGACTCATCCACCCGACCGCCGCCCGCACACGCGGGTCGTCCTTGGCAAGCTGAGCATAGATATAGCTCTTGAAACCTGCGTACGTCATCGAGCCATAAGCTCGCAGGCGGCTGACCTTGGTGCCGTCATCGAGGGTCTCTTCAAACTCGGGGGCCATGCTCTGCCCGACGCCGACGTTCTCCTTGTTCACGCTGGTAGCGTAAATGAACCCGCCCTGGGTCGAGCCCTTGGCGTAGGGCTGGTCGTTCAGGGTGCCGACCATCTGCGTACGGCCCAGAAAGACAAGAGCCCGCTGGAAAGCGGGGTCGCTGGAATCCACGCCGCAGTCGTGCAACGCGTCCAAGGCCCAGGCGGTGTTAGAGAGGTCGGGTCGGCCGTGCTTGCCGTAGCCCCACCCGCCGTAGAACGGGTGGTCCTTGGTGACCGCAACCGCAGACTCACCCAGACCGGTATAGGCCACCGCACCCTCGCCAAACTGCAACCCCTTGAGAAACTCGACCCCGGCCTTGACGGCGGACTTGGCCTCGGGCGTGTTGATGCGGCTCAGGGCGCTCAGGCAAATCGCGGTGTTGTAGCTGGGGAGCACACGGTCGTAGATCCCGCCGTCGGGCTGGCGGTACTTCATAAGAAACTTCACGGCGTTGACGATCGCGAGATCGGTCGGCGGCTGAGTCTGATCGATGGTGGGGTCCATCGCCAGCCCGATGAGCGCCAAGGCGGTGATCGCGGGATAGGCCGGGGCCTGAGGGTTCACCGACCAGCCGCCGGTGGTTGGGTCTTGCTGGGCGCGAAGAAACGCGGCGGCTTTATCGGAAATCTCGGCGGCCTTCGCGGCGTGCTCGGGCTCGGCGAGCCGCGCAGCATTCTGCGGAACGACCGACCGAACCGGGGCCGCATTGGCAAACTTCAAATCGGCAGAGGTCCAGGCCGAAATAATCAGCACCGACACGAGCGCGAGCATCCAACGGGCTGAGACGTTCTTCATCATCGTTTCTCCGAGGCAAGGTGGGGAGCGTTCGACCGGTTGCGGACCGTGTGCAGAACAATACTCGCGGCGATCGAGGCAGCGGTTTCAATCCGCATGACGTGCACGCCGAAGCTGGCGACGACACAACCGCGTTGCCGAAGCTGAGCCAGCTCGTTGGGCGACCAGCCGCCCTCGGGGCCGACAAGCAGCGTGATCGATCCCGCGTGCTCCGGTCGCGCAACATACGGCGTGCCGGAAGCATCGGCGACGATCACGGAAGGGCCTAGCGGCACGTCACGAAGCTGGCGGCCCTGTCCCAACGTGATCGCCCACGCTCGCCCGCACTGCTTCGCAGACTCCATCGCGGTCCGCTCAAGCCGCTCGAGCTTCCCACTCCGCGGTTCGACCACCGTGCGCTCCGTGAACAGCGGCGACCACGACGCGGCCCCAACCTGCGAGAGCTGGTCCACCATGTCTTCAAGTCGCGAGCCCTTCGGCGCGGGAGTGAGCACCGCGAGCGCGAGGCGCTCGGGCGGCAGCTGCGTCACCGCATCGATGGCCAGCACGAGCTCCCATTCCCCGCTGCGTCGGTCCTTGCGGGTTTGCGTCACGGTCCCCGACGCGAGCAGGCCCAGGCCGTTGAGGATGTCTACACGCTCGCCGGGCTCGGTGCGTTTGACGCGCGCCGCGTGCTGGGCCTCATCGCCGCGCACGACGAGCTCGTGGCCGACGATCACGTCGGTGGCGAGAGTTTCAGGACCGAGAAACACGTGGTGACGAGCCATTGAGCGAGAGACTTTCTGGCAGGATCGCGATCGCGAGAGCCCGAATCACGCAAAGACGAGGGGAAATACCGGCACGAGCCCCACGAGTTTCGGGGTGAAGTCCCTTATCTGGCGCGTGAACCGACCGCAAAGAGTATCGGTGGTCCGAGAGCGTTTCAGCCACGCTCGCGGACGGCCGATGGAGACGTACGAGCCGCGTGAGGCCCGGATGCCTCTTCGCCGCAGGTTCGCTCCGAGATGCCCAACCAGACCAACTCCAAACCCAACAGCGAGAATATCGCGCACGACGCTGAAACATCGCTCGCCAACGCCGAGCTGGCTCGCGAGCGCGCGGCCGAGGCTCTCGCGGAATCTTCGTCGATCGACGCCGCAACAGCCGAGAAAATAGCTCAGGCGGAGTCCGCGGCGCGCGAGGCGACGGGAGTGGTCGAGCCAGCCTTGCCCACACCGGCAGCATCGCACGACGCCGCCAACACGAGAACAGCGCCACCCGTCGCCGCGACCACGGTGGAGAACGTGCTCGACACGTCGGACCTAGCCGCGCTCTTTGACCAGGTCGAGGCCGAGGTTCAGCCAAACGCCGCAACGCCCAGCGTGGTCGAGGCGGTTAAGACCGATCTAGAACCCTCTCAAGATCCTGCTCTTCAAGATCTCGCGCCCGCGCCCGAAGCAACGCCGGAAGTTGCCGACAGAACACCAGCACCGATCGAGAGTCAGCCCGCACCCGAAGCATCGCCAGCGACATCGCCAGCAACAGCACCAACAACAGCACCA
>CAZIMT010000021.1:0-7879 GCA_964540295.1 uncultured Phycisphaeraceae bacterium | reverse complement strand
CAACAGCACCAACAACAGCACCAGCAACAGCAGCACTTCCAGACGCAACGCCAGAACCAGCGATGAACCTCGCCGCGTTGGCCCAACCAGCGACGGATGCCGAGCCTGATTCCCCGCCCGCCGCCGTTGCGGTGAATCCGCCGAGCACCACCGCGACACGGGAGATTGAATCACCAACGGACGCTCCAGCGATCTCTGCGGAAACCACCCAAGCCTCACCGACCGCGCCGACCGCGCTCGAAGAAAAGCTCAACGACCTGTTGGGCGCAGTAGCCAAGTCCGAGGCCTCGCTTGACGCGGCGACCGGAGATGCTCCCGCAGCCGCGACGCCCGCGCCAGCGCTCGATGCGCCCGTTGCAGCACGCGCCACTCCCAAGCCCATTCTTGCGCCAGCCCTCGCCGCCGCGATCGTGGACGTGCCTGCGGCCGAGAGCACCGCCAACAACATCGAATCTCTCGACGCCGACCTCGCGGCCTTGACGGAAACCCTGCTGGCCGCCGACGCGACCGGGGCCGCCCCCGATCCCGAGCCCACCGCCACAGAGTCAACCGCGAGCGTCGCCCCCACGCCCTCGAAGCCCGCGACCGTGGATCAACCAACGACGCCATCGCCCGCTAGCACCATGCCCGCGGCGCCATCGGCGTCGGCCTCGCCCAAACCAACCGCCGCCTCGAGCGCTGCCCTTGCTCAGCCCGCCGCCGCGAACGCTTCATCGCCGGGCACCGCCAGCGCGAGCCCGACGGCCCCAGCCATCTCTTCGCCAACGCCCGCCGCCCTCAAGCCTTCGGTCGTGAAGGTCAAATCTCGGCAACTCACCGCCGTCACGAAATCCGCGGCCGCCTCGCTCGCTCCCCTCGTCATCCAAGGACTCGGGCTCCTGTCCATCCCGCTGCGTTCCAAGCCCAAGGTCGTGCGCGACGTCATCGGGATCGTCGGGCTCTGGACGCTGAACCTGGCCGCGCTCGCGTGGTTCTACACGATTTTCCTCTACAAAGCCCCGGTCCCCGCGCCAGCAACTCCACCGGTCGAATTGCACGGCGGCACCACCGCGGCGCACGACGAAAAAGCCCACGCTCACGAGTCAGCCCCGGCAAAGCACGATGAGCCCGAGGCATCCCACCGCACCGCGAGCGAATCGACCCACCAGCCCGACCCCAGCGCCAAAACCGGTAAGAAGGCCGAGCACAAGGTCCAAGCGCCCTCCCACGCAACGCCCGCTCACAAACCGGCACCGCACGGCGGGCATTAAGCGGTCCGGGCCATTCCCGCCACCCAAACCTCTACGGCGAGCATCGGCCGGGTACACTCGTTCATGCCCCCAGCCGGCCCACGACCCGTCCGCCTCATCGCCATTATGAACCAGAAGGGCGGCGTCGGAAAAACCACCACCACCGTGACCCTCGCGGCCGCGTTCGCGCGGGCCGGACGCTCCACACTCATCGTCGATCTCGACCCCCAGGCTCACGCCTCGCTCCACCTGGGAGTTGATCCGGCCAGCGTCGACGCCTCGGTCTACGACCTCCTCATGGACCCCGACCGCGACCCCGCGCCCCTCGTGCGGGAGGTCTCCAAAAACCTGTCCATCATCCCCAGCCAGACCGACTTGGCCGCGGCAGAAGCGGAACTCGCTGGCGAGCCCGAGCGGCAGCGGAGGCTCGAACGAGCACTCGCCAAGTTCGGCGATCGCTTCGAGTACGTGCTGATCGATTGCCCGCCATCGCTGGGACTGCTGACCCTCAACGCCCTCACCGCCGCACGCGAAGTGCTCATGCCCATGCAGGCTCACTTCCTGGCGCTCCAAGGCGTGGGAAAACTTTTGGAAACCGTGGCGCTCATCAGCCAGAGCGCCAACCCTCGGCTCAAGGTCGCCGGCGTGGTGCTGTGCGTGCATGACTCGTCCGCAACGCACACCAAAGAAGTGGTCGGCGATCTCGACTCGTTCTTCGAACAAGCACGCACACAAGACGTCCCGTGGCGCTTCGCCCGGGTCTTCAGGCCCGCCATCCGACGCAACATCAAGCTCGCCGAATGCCCCAGTTTCGGGCAGACCATCTTTGACTACGCACCCACCGCGTCGGGCGCAGAGGACTACGCGAAGCTGGCCGATGTTCTCCTCAAGGAATGGGACGCCATGCTGGCCCGTATCGGCATCGGAAGCGCCGCCTCCGCAAGTTCGAGCGCCAGCTCTTCCGCAGGCAGGCCGATCACCGATGCGACACCGCTTGACGTTGTCACCAAGCCCGTCGTGACCTCAACTCCTCGCATATCGGCCGCGAGCGCCTCCAACACCCCCGGGGCACAGGCGTGAAGTTCTGGCTCCCGCCGCGCTCGGTACGAGTGTTCCTCTTCGGCTGCTACGCGGGATTCATGTTCGTCGGCACGCACTGGCCAGCGTTTACGATCCCCATGCCCGGGCGGCCAGACCTTGTGATGCACCTCGTTCTCTTCGGACTGTGGACCGCGATGTGCATCGGCGCCGAGCCCTTCGGGCCGATGCTCAGCCTACGGAACATCCTCGCCTCACAGCTTCTCTCGGTCATCTACGCTGGCATCGACGAGGGACTGCAGGCGATCCCGTTCATCCGCCGCGCGGCCGCACTCGATGACTTTGGTGCCAACACCTGCGGCGTGCTCGGCGTCACGCTCGTCGCGCTAACTCTTCGAAGATTTCTGTACCGCACTCGCACTTTACAAGCCAACACTTTTTCGGAGCAGCCCACATGAAACATCATCGCTTCGAGGGACCGATCGTCTGGATCGTCGCGCTAGTAGTCGGGCTCGGGCTGGGCTTTGCGCTGACCAAGATCCTGCCCCCGGAGTACGCCGCCGCGAACAACTCGGCACCCGCGGCAACGCCCACCGCTCCTGCGCCGATCCCCGCCGAACAGGCCGTGCCCGCCGATCCGACATCGCAACCAGCGGCTTCTCCTCAGCCGCAGAAGCCCCGAATCTCGCTGATCCTCTGCATCCCCTTCGCGCTCCTGCTCGGCTGCATCGCGCTCATGCCGTTCGTGAACATGCACTTCTGGCATCACCATTTCCCCGACATCTCGTTCTTCCTCGGCGGAATTGTCACAGGTTACTACCTCAACGCGTTCAACCTCCCCGACTTCAACCACGGCCTGACCTATGGGCAATACTCGATGCTCCACGCCGTCATCGAGTACTACTCCTTCATCGCCCTCGTCGGCGGTCTGTTCGTGGTGTCGGGCACGATCCTCATCGAACTCCGAGGCCGCGCCACACCAGGGCTGAACACCGCACTTCTTCTCTTCGGGGCTCTCCTTGCCAACCTCGTCGGCACCACCGGCGCATCGATGCTCCTCATCCGCCCGTTCCTCCGCATCAACCAAGGCCGGCTCCGACCGATCCACGTCGTCCTCTTCATCTTCATCGTCAGCAACTGCGGCGGCGCGCTCACTCCCATCGGCGATCCGCCGCTCTATCTCGGTTATCTCAAGGGCGTGCCGTTCGCGTGGCCCGTGCAGAACCTCGCGGGCGAGTGGGCCTTCGTCGTCGGGCTGCTGCTGGTGATCTTTTACGCGATCGACCGATCGATCGCCAAGAAAGAGAAACGCGAGTTCGGCCAACATCCCTCGTCAACGCAGGGCTCGCGCGACAGCGACAACGACCCGCGCAGCCAAACCACGCCCACCTCAGGGCACGCCCGCTTCGGCTTCTCAATCCGCGGAGGCGTTGGCATCGCCTGCCTCGCGCTCATGGTCTTCGGGGTGTTCATCGACCCGATCGTCAAGAGCCTCGCCGCCACGCTGCCCGCGCTGCAAGGTTACCCGCTCGGCGCAACCTTCCAGCTCGCGGTCGCGACCTTCGCTTTCATACTCGCGCCCCGCGCCATCCTCGACGCCAACCAGTTCTCGTTCTTCCCCGTCAAGGAAGTCGGGCTGCTTTTCCTCGGCATCTTCCTCACGATGGTCCCCGCGCTTGGGTTTCTCGCCGCCAACGGATCAAAGCTCGGCGTGAACTCTCCCACCACCTTCTACTTCGCCACCGGCGCGCTCAGCGCGATCCTCGACAACGCGCCGACCTACCTCAACTTCCTGCAGATCGCCTTCGGCGACACCGAGATCACGCCCTCCGCAATCCGAGTCTGGCTCCAGACCCACGAGCACGTCCTAGACCTCCGCGCCATCTCCTCCGCCGCTGTCTTCTTCGGAGCGATGACCTACATCGGCAACGGGCCCAACTTCATGGTCAAGGCCATCGCCGAGGCCTCGCTCGTCAAAATGCCGTCCTTCTTCGGATACCTCGGCCTCGCCCTCATGATCCTGCTGCCCGTGCTCGTCGCCAACTGGGCACTGTTCTTCGTGGTGTTCAGATGACCGACAGCGGTACGGCCGCAACAGGCAAGACCAACTCGACATCGACCGCGACCCCGAGCACGCCACCCAACACGCCCCAACACGCCGCGCTCGCCGGGGCTGTGCGCGCCGTATCAGGCATGACCCTCCTCTCACGCCTCGGCGGGCTCATCCGCGACGTGATGCTCATCCATGTCTTCGGCGCCACGGCCATCGGCTCGGCGTTCCTCGCTGGTTTCACTGTTCCAAACACCTTCCGCCGCCTCTTCGGTGAGGGCGCCCTCTCCGCCGCGTTCCTCCCTGATTACGCCGCAACCGACAAGTCCGACCCCGCCGCCGCGCAACGCTTCGCCTCACTCACCGTCGCGCTCATGCTCCTCATCACCGGCGCGATCACGGTTGTCGCCGAACTCGCCCTGCTCCTCGCCCTCTGGCTCTCGCCCCCCAATCCCGAGCGCGAGCTCATGCTCACGCTCGTCATGCTCATGTTCCCCTTCATGCCCTTCATCTGCGCAACCGCCATCCTTGGTGGCATGCTGCAAGTCCACGGCAAGTTCGCCGCCGCATCCTCCGGCCCGCTCATCCTCAACGGCTTCATCATCGCCACCGGCGCGTGGCACCTCCTCCACGACACCACCGGCGGGCGAGGCACCGCGTACGCGCTCGGCATCGCAACCGTCCTCTCCGGGCTCACCCAAGCCCTCTGGTTCGCGTGGCTTCTCAAACCTCACGTCAAGTGGACCCGCGCGTTCCAAGACGCCGCGCCACGCGTCCGCGCCATGTTCAAACGAATGGTCCCCGTCCTCCTCGGCCTAGGCACGCTCCAGATCAACACGCTCATGGACACTCTCATCGCCAGCGCATCCATCTGGCTCGGACCCACCGTCCTCGGCCAGCCCTACCCGCTCAACGACGGCTCAACGGTCTTGCTCACCGCGGCCTCACGCCTCTACCAGTTCCCCCTCGGCGTCTTCGGAATCGCCGTCGCCACCGCCGTTTTCCCCATGCTCGCGCGCTTCGCCAACGAGCCCGACCGATTCGCCTCCACCCTCCGCCGCGCTGTCCGCCTCTCGCTCTTCATCGGTCTCCCCGCCAGCGTCGGGCTTGTCCTCGTACGCGATCAGGCCATGGGCGTGCTCTTCCGCTTCGGCGGCCGCGGTATGACCGCCGAAGAAGTCGGCCACGCCGCGCTCGTGCTCGCCGGCTTCGCGCCCGGCATCTGGGCCTACTCCCTCAACCACGTCTTCACGCGCACCTTCTACGCCCGCGGCGACACCATGACGCCCATGAAGATCGCCGTCGCCACGGTCGGGCTCAACTTCCTGCTCAACATCACGCTCATCTGGTGGCTCCGCGAGGCCGGGCTCGCGTGGTCCACCAGCATCGCCGCCACCGTGCAGTGCGTGGTCCTCGCCGTCGTCTGCCGCGCCAAGTTCAACGTCAGCGTCATCGAACGTGCGGCCGTGCTCGGCGTGCTACGCCTCATCCTCATCACAACCCTGATGGGCACCAGCGTGTGGGCCGCCCTCCGCTTCATGCCCGGCGGCACCGGCTGGAAGCACGACGCGACCAACCTCGCCGTCGCGTGCACGCTCGGCGCGAGTGTCTACATCGCGCTCGCCGTGCTCACCAAAGCCCCCGAAATCCGCTGGATCATGGAACGTCGCACCCAACCCACGGCCAATACTCCAAGATGAAGTCGCTCACCGCCGAACCTCTACCCAACCTCGTGCGGCAGACGTCCCGCCTGCCCTGTATCTACTTTTATTTTTCCTTATTCTCTTCCTCTTCCTTATTCTCTTCCTATTCCTCTTCCCGTTCTCCTTTCTTTTCTCTTCCCTACCCAACCTAGTAGGACAGGTTGTCAACCTGTCTCTCCTCTTCCTACCTCTTCCTCACACCCCTGAACAAACACCCTCATGACCATCGACCTCACCAACAAACCCATCGCCATCACCGGAGCCAGCAGCGGCATCGGCCGAGCCACCGCCATCGCCTGCGCCAAAGCTGGCATGCCCGTCGCCCTCGCCGCACGCCGCCTCGACAAGCTCGAACAAGTTGTCGCCGAAATCCGCGCGCTCAACGGCCGCGCCATCGCCGTCGAGGCCGACGTCACCAAGCCCGACCATTGCGCACGCCTCATCGAGCGCACCATCGCCGAGTTCGGTCCCATCTACTCCGTCTTCGCCAACGCTGGCTACGGCTTCGAAAAGTCCTTCACCGACGCCACCGAAAACGAACTCCGCGAGATCTTCGAGACCAACTTCTGGGGCACGCTCAACACCATCCGCCCCGCGCTCGCGGCCATGCGCGGCACAAGCTCCGCCTCAGGAAATCACGCCAGCCCAAAGACCACCACCGGCCACGTCCTCATCTGCACCAGCAGCATCTCGAAAATCGGAATCCCCTACCTCGGCGCATATTCCGCCACGAAAGCCGCCCAAGACCACCTCGGCCGCGCCCTCCGCCACGAGCTCTACGGCACCGGCATCCGCGTCTCCACCGTCCACCCCATCGGCACACGCACCGAACTCTGGGATGTCCTCGAACAACGCAGCGGCGGCAAAGCCAAGTTCTCCTCGCGCACTCCCAAATCCTTCATGCAACCTCCCGAGCGCGTCGCCAACGCGATTGTGAAATGCCTGAAAAAACCACGCGGCGAAGTCTGGACCAGCCTCCCCACCCGTCTCGCGCTCGGGCTCTCTGTCATCTTCCCCGGCATCACCGACGCGCTGCTGAATTGGCCCATGAAGCGAATGCACCAACGCGAGAACCCGGTTCTTTAGCTCGAAGAAATCGAAGCGCTCGAAGTGTTCAGCCCTCCCCCCTCTCGTAGGGCGGGCGTCTCGCCTGCCTCTCTTGTCTTTCCTTATCTCGCCTAGTGGAGCAGGTTTTCAACCTGCCTCTCCGATTTCTACTCTTCGCTCTTCTCTTGGTCCTCAAACCCCAGCATGATCCGAATCACACTACCCGGATCCCGCCACGATATCCTTCGATCCACGCCCCTCCCTCACCTCAGCGAGCCACGCAATGAACACAGGCCTGAACGAAACTCACGACCCGAATCTCAAAAGCTGGGTCGAGTCGGCGAACGATCCGAACACAGATTTTCCGATTCAGAATCTCCCTCTTTGCGTATTCCTGACTCACGACGAACAAGACGACTTGGACTTTGAGGCACAGGGAGTGCTGATCGGCGACCAAGTGCTCGATATCAACATGCTGCTCCAATCGGGCATGTTCGATGCGGACGAGTACAACGATGTGGCAGAAGTGTTCGAACGCCCAGATTGGTCGGTCCTTGCACGCAAACCCGATATGGTCAGAGAGGCTCGTCGAGTCTTGCAAAGATTCCTGCGCGACGATTCAATAGGCGGGCAGCAGGTTCGACGGCTCCGCCGCAAGTCACTCCGTTCTATTTCAGAAACCAGATTCGTTGCCCCGCTCCTCGTTGCCAACTACACCGACTTCTACGCCTCCATCCACCACGCCTCCACCGTCGGCGCCATGTTCCGACCAGACAACCCGCTCCTCCCCAACTACAAGCACGTCCCCATCG
>CAZIMT010000020.1:27965-30128 GCA_964540295.1 uncultured Phycisphaeraceae bacterium | reverse complement strand
GGTTGGCGGATAGGGGTGTCTGATCCATTATTTGGCACCAATTAGTACCAAATAGCACGAAATGACACCAAGGTGGGAAATAGTAGGGCAAATTCCCACGATTCCCCATAATCGTGGGAAACAAAACCCGACTAACGAACTACAGTGTGAAATGGACAATTCTCGTTTCGACAAGGATCGATCTCCCGGTCAGTTGGTGGAAACCGAGATTTGGGTTGATGAAGTTCGGGGCGGGGTGCCTCAAAAAGTTCCCGTTCGAGGGACCGCATTCGTTCCAAATCCCTTGCCGCCGCCGCTCGACTGGTCTGCGGTCTGTGGGCGATTGACTGGGCGGCTGCTCGAAGCGCAGAGCAATATCTCGCGTCTTGACGGGCTGGCATCTCGGCTGCCGAACCCGCACCTGCTGCTCAGGCCGTTGCTGGTGCGCGAAGCGATGACGTCGTCGGAGATCGAGGACATCAAGACCTCGATGCTGGGTATTGCACTGGAACGCGCGGGCGCTCGGGTGGAGAACGAGCAGAACAACCGGCTGGTGTTGAACTATGTGGCCGCGCTCGACAACGGGCTGGATTCACAGTACCCGATCGGGCACAAGTTGGTGCATGATCTTCACCGCATTCTCCTGAGCGGAGTCGAAGGATCGGACCGCCGTCCGGGAAGCTACCGCGATCGTCAGAACATGATCGGTCGGGACGGGGCCCAACTCTCCGATGCGCGATTCGTCCCACCACCTCCCGGCGCACCGCTGGAAGACCGAATGAACAACCTGCTTCAGTTCATGCGCGAGCCTCCGGACAACATTCCGGCGATAGTCGCCACTGCGATCGGCCATTACCAGTTCGAGGCGATCCACCCATATGAGGACGGCAACGGGCGCGTCGGTCGCCTGCTGATCTCTCTCTGCCTCTGTCGATACGGGCTTCTTGCCCAACCACTCGGGCACGTGTCGGGTTACTTTGAGCGGCACCGCCGCGAGTACTACGACGCGTTGCTCGCGGTGAGCACGAATGGCGAGTGGGAGAACTGGATCGATCTGTTCCTACGCGCGGTCGCATCGGAGACCAAGGCCGCAGCATCGCAGGCGGATCGGCTGTTCGTGCTGTGGAGAACCCTCTCAGACAAGGTTGGCACCCGCAGGACCAGCGTGCTCCAACGGACTCTTATCGATCATCTCTTTGACAGGCCCGTTGTCACGGTCTCTCAGGTGTGTGAAGTGCTCGATATCACCGACACCGCGGCCCGGCGGCACATCAGCCAACTTGTTGAACTCGGAGTGCTGACCCCGGACACCAAGTTCCGCCATCCGCAGATCTACGTATGCGGACCGATTGTTGAATTGGCGAACAGAAACGAGTAGGTGCACGCATCAAAGAGTGGAAATAGGCGGCTCCCCCCACCTGATCTTCAACCCATGTTCCACCTTCAGAAGATCCAGCACCTTCCCCACCACGAAGTCCACCAGATCATCGATCGACCTGGGCATGAGATAGAACCCGGGGTTTGGTGAGCACAGCACCGCCCCGGCCAGGGCCAGTGATTCCAGGTTGCGGATGTCGATCAGGCTCAGCGGCATCTCGCGGTGGCAGACGATCAGCGGTCTGCGCTCCTTCAGCGTCACCATCGCGGCCCGGCACAGCAGGTTGCTCCCGCTGCCGGTCGCCAGTTGGCCCAGCGATGCCGACGAGCAGGGCAGGACGACCATGCCGTCGTGCAGGAAGCTGCCCGAGGCGATCACGGCCCCGACGTCCTTGTTGGGGTGGATGAAGAGCCGCGAGCGAAGATCGGCGCGAGCCGATTCGGCGGGCGGGGAGGTGTGCGGCGCGGCGGGCGGCCCGGCAGACGCACCGGCGATCAGTTTGGGCACCAGCGATTCGAGGTCCAAGGTGGTGATGTTGGCTTCATCGAAGAGAAGACGTCGGCCATAGTCGCTGACGACGAGATGAACCTCGTGCCCCATACTCAGCAGCAGTTCGAGCAGGCGGAGCGAGTACACGGCCCCGGAGGCGCCCGAGATGCCAAGGACGAAGCGACGGCCGGACGGCTCGCGCGCGGCGGTGGACGGGCTCGGTCCTGATTGCGGGCCGGGCTGGGAGGAGGAGAGTGAAGATGTGAGGGGCATGAGCGTGATTGGTCGATTCTAGAGACGTGGCGGGTTGTGCGCTG
>CAZIMT010000020.1:6985-27865 GCA_964540295.1 uncultured Phycisphaeraceae bacterium | reverse complement strand
GAGGCGTGCTCGCGGCTCAGGGCGGGGTTTCTCGTTTGCCTGTGGCGTTCGTTGAGAGCGAATTCCGGCAGATGTTCTCGGTTTCGTGACCATCGCGCCGTGAGATTCGCTCTCGCGAGGTGAGGGGGCGATAATGAGGCCATGGAGATTCACGGAATGAAGAACGGTTCTACACGGATGTTGGCAGTCGGGATGTGCTCGGTGGCGGTGCTTTCGGCATCGTCGCTGTTGTCTGGTTGCGTCGGCTACGCGACGTACCCGCCGGTGCAGGGGGCGTACGGGGCTCCGAACAACCCCAACGCGCCGCCGGTGGACGAGCTGATGGCGCTAAGTTTGAAGTGGGTGACAGACCGGTACCCGATCCGCACCGGATCGCCGACGGTGGCGGGCGAGCCGCGGTTTGCGATCAACCTGCCACGTGGGGTACGCAAGAGCATTTACGAGCGCACGGCCGCGTCGATGGGGGACAAGGCCCAGCCGCTGACGCCGGAGAACGCGACCGCGTTGCCGATCTACCACGTCGCGGAGATCCGCGTGCGAGGGCGGGTGGCGAAGGTTGACGTGCTCAGGCCTGCGCAGGAGCTCGGTTCGCGGCCCGACGGGCAGCCGGTGTACCAGTGCATCACGCTGCATATTGAGGGCGGGTTCCAGCAGTGGCGCGTGATCCGGTTCCAGGCCTGGGAGCCGGGCGTGGTGCAGGTGCCCGAGTATTACTACATTCCGCCGGTTGAATGGCCGGACCGCGAGCGTGCGGAAGAGCTGCGGTCGGTCCCGGGCGAGAAGCGGATGCCGAGCGAGCCGGTCATGCAGCCAGCGGATGAGCCGGTGGAGATACCGGCCGAAGAATCGCAGAGTGGCGCGGTGGAGGCGGTCGTGCCCGAGTTGGCCGAGCCTTCGGCGGAGTGAGCGCGGGCTCGTTCAGACGAGAATACTGAACTCTTTGACGACCCTTCCGGCAGGAGGGGTCTTTTTCTTTGGTCAAGCGTTGATCGCGAGGTGTGCTGGATCGCCCCACCCTCGCGCGTGCGGTTCGTTTAGCGCGCTAGGCCCGGCGGACCTCGACCTTGCCGCCCGCGACGTCCTTGATCGCGTAACCCATGGCGAAAAGTTCGTCGCGGATCACGTCGGAGCGTTTGAAGTCTTTGGCGGCCCGGGCGGTGCGGCGCTCTTCGAGCTTGGTGACGATGGCGAGGTCGGGGGAGAGGCCGTCGAGGAAGATGCCGAGGTCGCTGGTGGAGGCCTTTGGTGCTTCGAGGGCGAGCACGCCGAGGACGCCGTCGAGGATCGAGAAGAGGGCGGCGTCGGCGGCGGTCGCGCGGTCTGATCTCGAAGTCCACTTGTTGATCTCGGCGATCGCGCCAGCGATGTTGAGGTCGTCGCTCATGGCAGAGGCGAAGGCGTCGGCCACGGCGCGACGATCGGCGTCGAGGCTGTTGAGCGATCCGGCGGTGGGTTTCGCGTTGATCGCAGCATCGCCGAGGAACCGCCGCCAACGCTCGATGGTGCGTTGCGAATCTTTCAGCCCTTGCTCGGTGAAGTTCGCGTTGGCGCGGTAGTGGGTTTTGATGAGTTCGAGACGCAGGGCCGCGGGCTCGATGCCCTTGGCGAAGAGGTCGCGGGCTGTGAAGAAATTGCCCTTGCTCTTGCTCATCTTCGTCCCTTCGACGAGCAAGAACCTAGGGTGGAACCAGAGGCTCGCGAACGACCCGGCCTGGGGGTCGGCGTTGAACGCGCAGCAGGATTGCGCGATCTCGCACTCGTGGTGGGGGAAGATGTTGTCTTCGCCGCCGGAGTGGATGTCAATGAGTGGCTTGCCGTTGGGCAGTTGGAACGTGGACATCGACGTGTTCGCACCGCGCAGGCCTCGGAGAGACATGACCGAGCACTCGATGTGCCAGCCTGGGTAGCCCTTGCCCCAGGGCGAGTCCCATTTCATGACGTGCGAGGCGTCGGACTTCCAGAGCAGGAAATCGGCGGGGTGCTTTTTCTGGGCTTGGTTGTCCTTGTTGATTCGGCCTCCCGCGCCGGTGCGCAGGTTGTCGAGAGTGTTGCCGCTGAGTCGGCCGTAGGGCGCGAAGGTCTGGACGCTAAAGTAGACGGTCTGGTTGCTCGCCGAGCCGACGGCGTAGGCGTGGCCGGAGGTGATGAGGCGGGCGATGACCTCGATCATGCCGGGGACGTTGGCGGTGGCGCGAGGCATGAGGGTCGGGTCGGCCTTGGACCCGTCCTTTCCGGCAGCCTCTTGGGCGAGCTTGAGCCCGAGTGCGAGGGCGTCTTCGATGAATCGGCCCGCGTAGAACTCGGCGATCTGGTACGGGTTGGATGGATCGACGGCGACCCCGGCCGGGAGTTTCCCGGCCTTCTTGGCCTCTTGCAGGCGGCGGCCGGCGACGGCCATGCGGTCCTCGCCGTTTTCGCCGCCCTCGGCGTCGTCGGTCATGTGCCCGACGTCGGTGATGTTCATGACGTGAACGACCTGGCGCGGGCCAGCGTGGACGCCGCCGTCGAGAGTCTGAAGCTCGCAGAGTGGGGATTCGACCCAGCGCCGCAGCACGTCCGCGGCTAGGAATGACCGGAAGTTCCCAATGTGGGCATCGTCATAGACCGTCGGCCCGCAGGTATAGAACGTGACTCGGGCGGGATCGGCGGGGACGAAAGGTTCAACGCGGTGGGTGAGGCTGTTATAGACCTTGAGGGGCATGGTGAGGATGATAGGAGAGAGGTTGATCGGCTTGGGTTGGGATCAGCGGAGTTTGTTGGTCGCGCCGATGTCGCGGCGTTTGGTATGTCTTGAACAGCGACCAAGCGGGTCGGTAAAACGAGTACTCTGGATCCGTCGGCCCGGCCCGAGATCCTTGTTTGAGGCTCGTATGTGAGGCCAGTGTTTGGGGCCAGTGTTTGGGGTTAGTGTTTGGGGTTAGTATTTATGGAACCCAAGTCAGGAAAAGCTGTGAGCCTTGTCGCCCCCGCCATTCCGAAGGAGGCGTTGGCGGCCGACGTGGCGGACCCGGGTGCGTTGGCGCAGGCGATCGCCGAGCAGATCCAGGCTCAGAAGGGGAAGTACGGCGCGACGCCCGTCGAGCCGTTCAAGCCCGCGACGGCCGCAGAGAAGAAAGAAAAGACGTCCTGGGTCGAGGTCGAGCTGGTAGGGCGCGACGACAAGCCGATCGCTGGCGAGGCGTACAAGGTCGTGCTGCCAGATGGGCGGGTGGACACGGGGACGACCAACGACAAGGGCAAGGTTCGGATCGAAGGGATCGAGCCGGGGAGCGTGAAGATCTCGTTCCCGGATTTGGATGGGAAGCAGGCGACGCGGCGGTGAGAGTTCGTTGAGAACAGGATGTAGAAGAACTGGTAGGAGACAGGCTAAAACCTCTCCCACTAGGACGGGTAGTGAAGAGGAAGAACGAGCGAAAGAGGCTGGCGGGACGCTTGCCCGCTACAGAGCCAAAGGCCGGGCGAGGCTGATGACTGCGGTTGTTGCGATACGCCAAGAACGAGAACTTTCAGATGGCCACCACCGACATTACTCGCCACGACCACGACAAGGTCTTTGACAAGCCGACAGACGCGTCGCACAAGTTCAAGGTGACGGACAAGCGTGTGCACGTTCTGGAGATGGCCGACGCGCACTTCAACCACGACAGCGCGACGCTGATGCCTGATCACGCGGCCGAGCATCTGGGGGACGGCTCGCCGCACGGCGACAAGCTGACGGCGCTCGCGGTGCTTAAGGCGGCGTACCTTCACGCTCGCGCCAACCCGAGTTGGAAGCTGCACGTTGTCGGGCACACCGACACCAGCGGGCCGGCTGATTACAACATGGTCCTGTCCAAGCAGCGGGCCGACAACGTGGTGTCGATGCTGCTGGGCGAGCGGGAGAAGTGGATCCAGCAGGCGACGGCCAAGCACAAGACCGAGGACATCAAGCAGTACCTGAAGTTCGCGGCCGACAACAAGAAGTTCTCGTGCGATCCTGGTCCGATCGACAACGTGGACAACGCGGCGCTGCACGATGCGACGCGCGAGTTTCAGAAGGCTTACAACGTGGAGTTCGGGCCTCAGGGCGACGCCAAGATCGGCGCGGACGGCACGGTCGGGCACGACACCTGGGGCGCGTTCTTTGATGTCGCGATGGACATCCTCGCCAAGATGATGAGCACGAATCGGCCCGGGCTGGCGAGCTTTCGTTCATCGATCAAGTTCCTTCGGCCGCGCAAGTGCGACGGGTGCGGCGAGAACTTCCCGATCGACGAGCCGCGTCGCGATAGCTTTAAGAGCGTGTCCAACCGCCGTGTCGAGCTGATGTTCTTTGAGCCGGGCGAGGAGCCGACCGTGGACTGCCACCCGTCTGCCGGGGTGTGTCTCAAGGACAAGTGCGAGATCAACAACAGGAAGTTCTATCGCATCATCCCGCTGCCCGCGGCGCCGACGCCGGTGGTGGTGCTGCTGACGATCACCTCGCCGGGGATTGACGACGCCCGGCGAGTTAGCCACGGGGCGGCGGTGGCGGTGAACGACGACACGGACAACGGGCTCAATTTCGGGCCCGCTCCGGGCGGCGGGCACCGCGAGCTAGAGCCGATCTTCGACCTCGACCATTTCGAAGACACGCCCAAAGAAGACGACCTGCTTCCGATCAAGATCGACCTCAAGCCCAACACAGTGAGCGGGGATGTCGAGCTGAAGCGCACGGCTGGCGCGGCGGATCTGATCCGGATCTGGCCGAAGAAAACGAAGGGGAAGAAGGCGGAGGTGATCGCACTGCCAGCCAAGTTTCCGGCCGGAACGCTGCCCAAGGAGTTGTTCATCGAGGGGCTCAAGCCTGGGCAGGTCACGCTGGAGGTTTCGTTCGCGGCCCCGACTGGGCCGGTGACCGACAAGCTAGTTGTCAACGTCGTCGAACTGGTTGAGACGCAGGGCGGGACTCGAAAAATTCTGTACGACTACAACTCGGCGATCCAGTTCAAGGTGAACGGTGCGCCAGCGAACTACACGTTCGAGTGGGACCTGGACGGCGACGGCGCGTTCAACACGGCGACGGCGGAGGTTGGCAAAACGACCGATACGGTGACGGTGAAGTACGGGCCCGCGGCCGCGGCGGACACGGTGCAGCTGGATCAGACGGTGGCGAACATCCGCAAAGCATTCCCGGTGAAAGCCAAGATGACCGGCGGGCTAGTGCTGCAGGTGAAGGGGCGGACGATCGCGGCGGGCGGCGCAGAGACGCTGGGGATCCGCGTGGCGCTCAACACGAACCAAGGGACCGCCCTGCCAGCGGTAGGCTCGAACGCGGCGATCCAAGCGCTCATCGCATGGAGTGATAATTTCCCGGTGGTGTTCAGCGCGGCAACCGCCGCTGAGGTTGCGAGCCATCAGGCGCTCGACGGTACGACCAACCCGTTCACCGGCGTGAACCGCATTCAGTTTGGTCCGACGGTGGCTGGCGCGAACGCCGTCACACCCCGGCCCGGCACGGGGAACGGGCGGCGCGTCTACGGCGTGGTCATCGGCCCGGGCATCTTCACCAGCGGTCAGGTGCAATCGGACCTCATCGCCACCGTCAATCACGAGATCAAGCACCTCCAGCAGCACGTCTCGGTGCGCGACAACGCCCCGGCCAGCAACGTGTGGCGGCTTTTGGACAACAACTTCGGCGGGGCCAACGGCTACCAGGATCTGCGCGAGGCCGAGGGTCACTTCTCGGAGTTGCTCGACACCAACGTCTCGTGGCGGCACCAGTTGCCAGCGGTGCAGTCGGACCTCATCCTGTTCACAGGCCGGTACAACGCCTCGCTGGGCGTGATCGGCACGCTGCCCAACGGCGCGACGAAGGTGGCGGCCCGGACGCTCGTGCAGGGCATGTACCGCGACATCCCGTGGTTCGAGATGAAGCGCCCGGGTTATGACCAATCCGTGCGAGCGCCGATATGAATGGCATGACGGTTCTTCTTCTTGTTGCGGTTTCGTTCCTGGGCGTGCTGCCCGCTCGCGTACTCGGAGATCAGACGATGGCTTTCACGCCCGATGACAAGGCCTTGCTCGAAACGCCCGCGCTGGTCGCGGCGATCCATCACCTCGCCGAGCCCAGGCCGGGTGAACTTTTGCTCGCGGGGCAGCGGCTCGATCACGTCTCGGCGCTCGTGGCGTCGGAGTATCGGGGCGTGCTGCAATACCACCGCGCGTTCGCGCTCGCGCGGGCGGGGAACTTTGAACAAGCGATCGCGCTCTCGGACAAGTTCGGAACAGAGTTCGCGCCGATGCCCGAGGGGCTGTGGCTCAATCTCGAACTCTCGGCGGCGGGGCTCGACGAGGTGTCGAGCAAGAAGCGTTGGGCGATCGAGGATCGCCTCGGGCTGATCCTGCCGGTCGGGCGTTGGGGGTCGCTGCGTGATGCGCGGCTTGAAGAAAAACGCGCCGAGGCTGCGAATCGGCCCCCCTGCGACGCGGGGAAGCCGGTGATCCCGGTGATCGACGGCGAGCGGCTCAAAGCGATCGCCGCACAGTTCGCGGGCATGAGGATGCTCGACGAGGCCTCGAGGGCGACCCGCGAGGCGATCTACATCGAGCTCAACCCGCCGTCCTTTGCGCAGCGTGGCGACGAGACGTGGATCTCGGCGGACGCCGCCCCGCTTTGGCACACTGCCGCGGAGTGCGATGCGCAGCTGGGCCGACGTGGGCTGGCGCTGCAGGCGTTGCTCATGGCCGTGGCCTCGGACAGCGCTCAGCAGAACTTCGCGAACGATCTCATCACCAAGATGCTCGAATCCAAGGTTGAAGCGCCCGCCAGCCGCGCGTCTGCGGACGGGCTGAAGCGTGTCATCGACCTGTACGCCAAGAGCAGCCTGCACCCTCGGGCTCTGTCGTTGCTGGACAAGACCGCCCTGATCCCGGACCTCGAAAAGGTGTCGCTCCGGGCGTCTTTGACCAAGGAGTGGGCGGAGTTGGTCGGCCAGTACAACACGGTGGTTCGCGGCGGGGGCGTGCTGTTCGGGCAGGCCTTGTCTGAGGTCGCGGCGGAAAAGCTGGTAGCCCCGCAATACGACCCTTCCGCGAAGTAACGCGCGCCCCGTCCGCCGCGTACCGTTCGTTCAGGCCTTTGATTGGAGATCGCTCATGCCATTCGCCGCGGTTGTTGGTGACATGCACGTCTGCCCGGCTGTTACAGTGCTGGTGCCGCACGTGGGAGGGCCGATCGCGCCACCCGGAAATCTGACAGTGATGATCGGCAAGCGTCCGGCGGCCACGGCCACGGGGCTGTGCGTGTGCGTCGGGCCGCCCGACACGATCGTGCAAGGTTCGGCCACCGTCAAAGTCTGCGGCAAGCCCGCGGCACGGGTGGGTGATCCCTGCGCCCACGGCGGCATGATCGTCGGCCCCGGCGTGGCCACCGTGAACATCGGCGGCTAACTCCCCACTTGATGCCTTGATGCCTCGTGCCCCGATGTCTTCTTCTCAGGAGCCGTTTCTTGCCCAAGCTCGCTGCCAGTACACCCGCGAACAAAGGAACGACTCAGGCACCGACGCCAGCGGGCGCCGCGTCGCCCGCCCCGCGGCCGATCGTGGGCGTCATCATGGGCTCGAAGTCGGATTGGGAAACGATGGTTCACACGTCCGAGACGCTGACAGAACTTGGCGTGCCGCACGAGTGCAGGGTGGTGAGCGCGCACCGGACGCCCGACTGGTTGTTTGAGTACGTCGCTGGTGCCTCGGGCCGCGGCATCGAGGTCTTGATTGCCGGGGCCGGAGGTGCCGCACACCTGCCCGGCATGGCCGCGAGCAAGACGATGCTGCCCGTGCTGGGCGTCCCGATCGAAAGCAAGTCTCTTCGCGGGATGGACTCGCTGCTGTCCATCGTGCAGATGCCGGGCGGGATCCCGGTCGGAACGCTGGCGATCGGCAAGCCCGGGGCGATCAACGCGGCGTTGCTCTCGGCCGCGATCCTGTCGCCGCGTTATCCCAAGATCGCCGAGGCCTACCGGGGCTTCCGCGAGCGGCAGACCAAGAAGGTCACCGACAACACCGACCCGCGCGAGACCTGATCGGCCCCGCGATATGCCGTTCTTTTTGTCCTCGGCACTCCTACAAATCATCTCATGCTCATCGGCATCCTCGGCGGCGGACAGCTCGGTCGGATGCTCGCGCTGGCGGGATATCCGCTGGGCATGAAGTTTCGTTTCCTCGATCCTTCGCCCGACGCGCCAGCGAGGCAGGTGGGCGAGCTGATGGTGGGAGATTTCACGGACCAGGCCGCCCTCGATCAGTTCGCGGCCGGGCTTGATTTCGTGACCTACGAGTTCGAGAACGTGCCCGTCGAGAGCGTCGAATATCTGGCGGCCACGCTCCGCGTCGCGCCGCCGGTGGCCGCGCTGCGGACCGGGCAGGACCGCTCGGCGGAGAAGGCGATGTTCACGCGGCTGGGCATCGCGGTCCCGGACTACACGATCGTGCGCGAGCACGCCGACCTGCCCAAGGCGGCCGAGCACGTTGGCTTGCCGTGCGTGATGAAGACGCTGCGGCTTGGGTACGACGGCAAGGGTCAGGCGGTCGTGAAGCACACGGCCGGGGACACTTCACCGCGGCACGTCGCGGCACGGCTGGACGCGGCGTGGATCACGTTTGACCGTGCGGGTGTGATCGTTGAGAAGTTGGTGCCGTTCTCGCGTGAGGTTTCGATCATCGTGTGCCGCGGCGCGGACGGGGCGATCGTGTACTACCCGCTGGCGCAGAACGTGCATCGAGCCGGGATTCTCCGGCTTTCAACCTCGCCCGCGCCCGATCCTGGCGGCACGCTGACGGCCCAGGCCCAGGCGGCCGCGAAGAAAGTGCTCGAACATCTGAACTACGTCGGCGTGATGGCGATCGAGTTTTTTCTGCAGACCGGTTCTGGTGACGTGAAGACCCTGCTCGCCAACGAGATCGCGCCGCGCGTTCACAACTCGGGCCACTGGTCGATCGAAGGCTCGATCTGCGGCCAGTTCGAGAACCATCTTCGCGCCGTCACGGGCCTTCCGCTGGGGAGCTCCGAATTGGCAGGCCCCAGCGGCGGACAGTGCGCGATGGTAAACCTCATCGGCGGCGCGCCCTCCACCGACGAGCTGCTGGCGGTCCCGGGCGTGAGCGTTCATCTCTACGGCAAGGATCCGAGGCCAGGCCGGAAGATCGGCCATGTCACGGTGCGTGCTCCGAACGTGGTTCAGCTTCAAGAGCGGTTGAACACGCTCACCGCGCTGGTCGAGACGCACACGCAGGGCTGAACGTGACGCGGCCTACCGAACCGGCTTGATCGTTTCGGCGAAGCGCAGCGCGACAACCTCGAGTGTCCGGCTTGCTTCACCCAGCCCGGTCTTCTGTCGAACGTCGGCTTTCACACAGTCCGCGAGCAGTCGGGCCGCGGCCGGGTGCGGCACGCGCCGGGCGGCGTTCGTCACCGCGTCGAGCGTCGGCCCCCAGAGCTTGAGCGGCTTCATCAACGATCCCGGGGCCGCGCCGCCCGCCAGCGCCGCCGAGGCCCCGTGAAGTTTTCGAGCAAGATCGAGGAACGCGAACGAGACGAGCACCGTGGGCTGGCGCGAGACGTCCAGCGCGTCGCGCAGGTGCGCCAGCGTGCGCGATGGATCACCGCTAAGCAGCGAGCCTTGGATCGCCCAGACCTCTTCCTCGCGGCTCGCGCCCACGAACTCGGTAACCAGCGCCGTGGTGATCGTCTCGCCCTCGCCCGCGGCCGTGGCCAGTTTTTCGAGCTCGGAATCGATCCGCCCCAGGTCCGTGCCAAGCCGTTCGATGAGCAATTGCCCGGCCGCGCGGTCGAGGGTTGCGCGCCGTTCCTTCTCGCAGCGCTTGGTCGCCCACGCGAGCGCCGAAGCATCGGACAGCGGCTGGCACTCGATAATGACCCCGACCTTCTCGATCATCGCGTCGAGTTTGCCCTTGTTCCACTTGTCGCTCCGCAGCACCAGCGTTGAGTTCTGGGTCGGGTGCTCGGCGTAGCGTTCGACGAGAGGCCGATTCGCTTCCTTCACGAACTGGTCCGCGTTGTCGACGATCACGAGCTTGTGCGAGGCCATAAGCCCGAAGCTGCGACACTCGTCGAGCACGTCCGCGGCTGGCGCGGTCTGGCCGTCGAACTGGAAGGTGTCGATCTCGCCGTGGGCCTTGGTCAGTTCCTCGCGGATCTTGGCGGTGTAGAGCGATCGCAGAAAGGCCTCGGGCCCGGCCAGCACGGCGATGAGCGTGTCCTTGGAAAGCTGCGGCGTGCTGGCGAATCGTTTGGCCATGACGCACAGGATAGTGCCGTCTTGGTTCGGGCGCTCATGCCGACTCCGTTCCCCGAGTCCCTTAGAATGTTCCGTGGTCTCGCTCTCCTTCCGCCTCAAACACCGTCTGACGCATGCTCTTGAGTTCAAGGGCGTGTACGGCGCGCGCCTCAAGGCCGTACGCGGGCCGATCGTCCTCCACGCGCGGCGCAACGAACTGGAGAACCCGCGGCTGGGTCTGGCGATCGGCCGCCGGGTGGGCAACGCGGTGGTCCGAGGCCGGTTCAAACGCCTTATCCGCGAGTCGTTCCGCCACATCCAGCACGACCTGCCGCGATGGGACGGCGGGTGCTTTGATCTGGTTGTCTCGCTCCACCCGCACGAGCCGCTGACGCTGCCCGAGTACCAGAAAATCCTGCTCGATCTGGCGACGGCGATCGCCGCCCGCCGATCCAGGAGCGGCCCATGACGGCCTTGCGCGTTTCGATCCTTCGTCGGGTCACGACGTTCCCGTTTGTGGCGTTGCTCTATCTTTATAAAATCACGCTCGCGCCGTTCCTCGGGGGTCAGTGCCGGTTCGCGCCGACCTGCTCGACCTACGCGATCGAAGCTTACCGCCAGCACGGCGTCATCAGGGGCACCGTCCTCACCGCCCGCCGCCTTGCTCGCTGCCACCCGTTCAACAAGGGCGGCTACGACCCGGTTCCTTAGCCCTCGATGCCTTACCCCGCGAGCACCCGCTATTCTGATTCACACGATGGCACGCAACGCGAAACGAGAACCGGAACGCAAGTCAACGCGAAGAGAGGTAAAGAAGCCGCGGCAATCGCGGCTGCCCGCTGCCAAGCGCCGCGAGCAGTTGCTCGACAGCGCCGCGAAACTCTTCGCAAAGTCTGGGTACGCCCGCGCCACCACGGCCGAGATCGCCAAGGCCGCGGGCGTCACCGAGCCCATCATCTACCGGCATTTTTCGAGCAAGCGTGACCTCTTCGTGGCCCTGATCGAGCGCGCGGCTCACCGCACGATCCAGCAATGGGAAGACCTGCTGGGCAACGCCAAGGACCCGGCCGAGCGGCTGAGCCAGCTGCTCGGCGAGAACCCGATGGCCAACGAACCCGGGCAGTCGGTCTACCGCGTGATCCTGCAAGCGATCACCGAGGTGGACGACGCCGCGATCCAGCAGGCGGTGAGCCGGCACTTCTTCGAGCTGCACGGGTTTCTCACGCGCGAATTGCTGCGAGCCCAGGACGACCACAAGCTCGGCTCGCGCTTCAGCCCCGAGATCGTCGCGTGGATGCTTATCGATATCGCGCTGGGCTACGGTGTGCTGGACGCGATGCGGATCCCCGGGCACGGCGAGGACTCAGGCCGCGTGCGCGTGCAGGATGTTGTTCGAAGAATTCTTGTGGGTCCAAGGCACGATCACTGATCGTGTGATGTTCTGTGCTCTTCGCTACTCCCATGCCCATCAACCTCGACAACAACGCCACCACCCAGCCCAGCCCGGGCGTGGCCAGCGCGGTTGCTCGCACACTCTCCGAGCTCTGGCACAACCCGTCGAGCGTCCATCGCGGCGGGCAGGCGGCCCGGCAGGCGGTCGAGCTCGCGCGGCAGCAGGTCGCCCAGCTGATTCACGCCAAGCCGCGCGAGATCGTGTTCACGTCGGGCGGCACGGAGGCCATCGACCTCGCGATCCGCGGCACCCTAGCCGCGCTCCCCAACCCGGTCGCGCCACGAGCCAAGCCGCGGAACATCGTGACGACCAAGGTCGAGCACTCGGCCGTGCGCGATCTGGCCGAGGAGCTGAACCGGACGCACGCCGTCGAAGTTCGCTGGGCGGGGCTGGATCGGGGCGGGATTCTGACCCCGGAATCGCTGGTCGCGAGCCTCGACGCCGACACCGCGCTCGTGTGCGTGCAGTGGGCCAACAACGAGACCGGCGCGATCCAGCCGATCGCGGCGTTGTATGCCGAGTGCACGAAACGCAACATCCCCATGCTCTGCGACGGCACGCAATGGGTCGGCAAGATGCCCACCGACGTGAGCGAGAACGCGGCACTCTTTGACCTGCTGATCTTCTCGCCGCACAAGTTCCACGGGCCCAAGGGCGTGGGCGTTCTGTGGTCGCGCCGCGGGATGCGTCTCCGCCCTTCGATCCACGGCACGCAGGAACTGGGCCGACGCGGAGGGACAGAGAACGTTCCCGGAATCGTCGGCGCAGGGGTCGCGGCGGAAGAAGCGGCGGCGTGGCTTGAAGTTCAGTCGCGGCGCGAGGCTCAGGCTGCGCTGCGTGACCGGTTCGAGCGGGCCGTGCTCGCGGAAATCTCAGAGGCTCGGGTCAACGGCCCGTCCGACGCTGCTCTCGAATCAGACCAGTCTCTCGAATCATCACCGATCTCCCTCGATCTTCGCTCTCGCCTCTGGAACACGACCAACATCGCCTTCCCCAAGCTCGAGGCCGAAGCTCTGCTGTTGCTTTTGAGCGAGCGTGGCCTGTTCGCCTCGGCCGGGGCCGCGTGCTCGTCGGGGTCGCTTGATCCGTCGCCGGTGCTGCTGGCGATGGGCGTTTCCCCCGAACTGGCCCATGGCTCGCTGCGGTTCAGCCTTTCCAAGCACACCACGCGCGACGACATCGACGCCGCGCTCGCGCTTGTGGTCCAAGCGGTCCGGACCCTCCGCCAATCGTCTTCCTCTGTGGCCTAGACCGGCGGCCCAGACGGTGGCCCAGAGGACGGCCTAGACGGCGGCCCAGAGGACGGTGCCCGTGCCGGTCCGACGCAGCGCGCCCCGCTCGCGTATTCTCCTTTATGGCATCATCCAATTACGCGGACTTCGGCGACTCCGAGCTGGTGCTCGTCCCTCAGCGCACCAGCATCTTGGCGATCTTCTCGCTGATCTTCGCGCTCATCTGCATCATCCCCGGCTTTGGCGTGCTCGCCACCATCTTCGGCATCGCCGCGATCGTCGGCATCGGAGGGTCCAAGGGCCGCGTCGGAGGCACCGGGCTGGCCGCGGCTGGCATCATCCTCGGCCTGCTCTTTTCCATGGTCTGGGTCGGCATTATCTACGGTGGCGGAAAGGTTGCGAGCATGTTCGTCGGCGGGTTCGCTCAGCCCACCGCCGCGACCCTGATGTCGCTCGACAAGAACGAGATCGCCGAGGCTCGCGCCAGCTTCACGGCCGCCGCGAACGCGACGATCACCGACGAGGAACTCATCAAGTTTCGTGATGCCTACCAAGCCGACCTCGGCGTCTGCAAGGGCAGCCCGACCAACCTTGTCGAGTTCATCAAGGGTTACCAGGCCTCGGGCAATGCGCTCAAGGGCGTCAACGGCTCCAACGGCGGGCCGGGCCGCCAAGACATCGTCCCCATGCCTATCAACTTCGAAAAGGGCCAGGCCATCGTCATCGCGGTGTTCGATCCCAAGGCGATGAACTCCGCCCAAGGAGGCACGGTTACCGTCCCCGGCTCGCCCGGGTTCAAGCTCCCTCTTTCCAACATCATCATCCTGACCACCGGCGGCAAGCACTACTCCATCAAGCCCGACGAACTGACGGCCCTGCCCGCTGGTTCGGCGGCCAGCCCCGACGCGAAAGCACCGGCCATCGAGGCCCAACCCGACACGACGCCCGATCCCGACGCGGATCCAACCGACGCGCCGTCGGCACCCAAACCGCCCAAGTAACCTCGCCCGAGCCCGCACGCGACGCGATCTCCCGATGCCCTCATCATCGCCCATCATCTCCTGCCGCGGCGTCGCCAAACGGTTCGACGGCCGAACCGTGCTCGATTCCATCGACCTAGACATCATGCCCGGCGAGACGATGGTCATCATGGGCGGCTCGGGCTCGGGCAAGAGCACCATGCTCCGCCTGCTGATCGGCTCGTTCCTTCCCGACGCTGGCACCATCGCGCTCTTTGGTCAGGACCTTTCCACGCTCGACATGGCGGGGATGAACGAGATCCGCAAACGCTTCGGGATCCTGTTCCAGTCGGGCGCGCTGTTTAACTCCATGACCCTGGCCGAGAACGTCGCGCTGCCGATCCGAGAGCACACCGACATCGGCCAAGAGCTCATCGATATCAACGTCAAGATCAAGCTCGAACTCGTCGGCCTGCGCGAGCACGCGAGCAAATACCCGGCCCAGATCTCGGGCGGCATGAAGAAACGCGCCGGACTGGCTCGCGCCCTGGCGCTCGACCCCCAGATCCTGTTTTACGACGAGCCATCAGCCGGGCTCGACCCCGTTACCAGCGCCCAGATCGACCAGCTTATCATCGCCCTGAGCAAGGAACTGGGCGCGACGTCCGTCGTTGTCACGCACGAGATGGACTCGGCCTTCGCCATCGCCGACCGCATGGCGATGCTGGACAAAGGCCGGATGATCAAGATCGAACGGCGCGAATGGTTCGACGCGTTACGCAAGACCAGCACCGCCGAGGCCGCGAACCTCAGCGACACCGACCGCCTCATCCGCCAGTTTCTTCGCGGCGACGCCGAAGGCCCGCTCAGCGACCGGCGGTCGGCCGCCGACTTCGAGGCCGACCTGCTGGGACCAGCGGTGACAGTAACGGAAACGCCCAGCGTACATTCGACGCGGTAAATCTCCGGGTTTCGTGCTCGAACGGGTGCTTGTCATTGGGCGAGAGACTATGTGGTTTCGAGTTGTACTCCATACAAATAACACGGCGATCCGGGAAGCCGGATCGGCATGCCAGTTGAGGAGAGATCTGAGCTCGTTTTACTTAATCCAGAGGCCGAGCAGTCGAGATTGCTCGCGCTCGCCGTTCGTCGGACGCGGCTTGCGCGCATTCACGGGTTTGGCGTTCGAGAAGAGATTGACTGTTCGCTTCGCCCAGTCGCCCTTTGATTTTTCCGTACCGTTCTAGGCACCAGTCCAGTAGAGCGCGTTGACGCGTGCGCTGCGAGCAGATTCCTGGTCCGTCTTGAACTTGGTCAGCGAGTAATCGGTTCCATCGTTCGACCAGGCGTCGCCGCTTCGCAGTTTCTTCTTGAGGTCGGACCATGAGCCATGAAGTTCCATGGTGACGCCGTCAACGCGAAACTCGAACTTTTCGCTCGCGCTGTTCGGCAGGCACGACCGGCGGAACGAAAACCCCGACAATCGTTGATCCGCTGCGTCGCGGGCCACCGCCGTCAGAAGGTTCGCAAATGCCGCTTTGCCGGATGATGCTGCGGGGCACTTGTCCTCGAGTACGAGGACGAACACGATGCGCAGGCGGTCTTGGAGCCCCTGGCTCGCGGCCCACGAACGCGCGGCGGCCGCCCAGGCGTTGAACTGACGCGAGCGCGTCATGTAATTTTCCCGGATCGCTTTCTGAGCCTTGTCCGGTTTTTTTGCCGCCCATGCCTCTCAAAAGTGCGCTTGCGCGTGATTGCCCTCCCACCGATCTTTCGCCTCTTCCGAATAGTGAAGGAACCACTTCCCGTACACGATGATCGTGAGGTGCCCGCCTTCGCTTCAACATCAGGAATTAACAGGTCGTGCAGGAGTATGTGACAGGAAGATTTCTTCGCTCACGATCTCAAGCACGTTCCCTCAATCCTCGCTAATCTACAACTCTCATGTCTCGCCAACGCCCCAACAACAACGTTCTCGCCGGGGCCTTCTTGCTCTCCGGCGTTGTCCTGGCCATCGTCATCAGTTTCGTCCTTTCGGGCGTCGGCGATGCGCTCACCCCCACGCGCGACTACCGCGTGATCTTCTCGCTGTCTGACGGGGCCTCGGGGCTCAAGCCGGGGTCGCTCGTTCTGCTGGGCGGGCAGCCCGTGGGCAAGGTCAAGGCCGTGGAAGTGATCCCCGAGCCGACCGAAGGGCACGAGGTCGGCGTCGAGGTCACGATCAGCGTGCAGTCGCGCTTCAAGTTCCTCGCCAACGCGGTCTTCTTTCTCGAGCGCCCTCTGCTCGGCTCGTTCTCGTCGGTGAACGTCACCTCGCTTGGCGACCCGAGCAAGTCGGGCGCGACGTTGCTGGAATCCAACGGCAAGATCCGAGGCCAGCTCGCTCCGCCGTCGTTCCTCGCCCAGGCTGGGTTCGGGCCCGACCAGGCCGCCGAGGTTCGCGCGATCATCACCGACACCCGCAAGGCCGTCGCCAGGCTCTCCGAGATCGCCGACAAGGGCGCTCCCAACATCGACGCAGCCATCACCGACGTGAGGAGCCTGACCGCGGATCTCCGCTCGAGACTGCCCGAGTGGTCCGCACGCATCGACGCGATCTCCAAGAACCTCGACAGCGCCACGGCCAAGCTCGAACCCATCTTCACGAACACCGCGGGCGGCGTCGATCAAGCTCGCGAAGCGATCGCCAAGGTGGACACCATCCTCGCCGAGAGCCGCCCCAAGCTCGCGAGCATCCTCGACAGCGCCGACTCGGCCGTACGCAAGCTGGACACGCAGATGGTCGATCAGGTCAACGGCGCCCTCGCTGACGCTCGTCGCACGCTCGACACGCTCACCTCGGCGGCGTCCACGGCCGCAGGGATGATCCGCGAGCAGGCCCCCAACATCCGTCGCGCCCTCGCCAACGCCCGGCTCGTGACCGACCAGATGAAGCTCGCGGCCGTGGAGATCCGCTCGCAACCCTGGCGCGTCTTCTACACCCCCAGCGAGAAAGAGAACGAAACGTCGGTTCTCTACGACTCAGCCCGCTCGTACGCGCAAGCGGTTAGCGACCTCCGGGCCGCCAGTGAATCACTCGAAGCAACGCTGGGCTCGCTCTCAGCGGGCACAGGATCCTCGTCCGTGGCGCAGATCACGGACCGCGAGTCGATCGAACGCCTCAACGGCCAGCTCAAGCAAGCGTTCGAGAAGTACCGCGACGCCGAGCGAGCCCTGCTTGATCGGTTGATCAAGAACGCCGGTAACTCAGCCGACATGCGACGCCCCTCCGCGGCCACGCCGACGCAGGATCCCGGCGTCTCAGAGTCCAAGTAACAATCCGGACCACCCGGTTCGGTAATCGCCCCGCCGCCCCGCGACACCGTCGCGTCAGCCACCCGACTCGAGCGCTTGGTTGGCCGATGCGATCGCGGCGTTCACGGCTCGGACCAGGTCGGACGGATGGAACGGTTTGGACAAAGTCTTCGTAAACGCGTCGGTGATCACGTCGTCAGCACGCCCACCGCTGATAAACACCGCGGGAGTGCGGTCGCCCTTGGCGCGTCGAATGGTAAGGCATTCCGTCCCCAACCGCCCAGGGATGTCGATGTCGAGGACGTACGCAACCGCGCCTACTTCCCCGGCCCGCGCCAGGAACGCCTCACCGTCCCCGATCTCTTCGACTTTGAACCCGGAAGCACGCAGGGCCATTCCCAGCATCTCACGCACGTGCGAGTTGTCCTCCACGAGCACCACGAGTCCCTCGCCTGACTTGGGCGCCGACGGTCGGGCCTCCGCGGCACGCGCTCCTGGGGGAACGATGGTCGGGAGTTCGATCGTGAACGTGGTGCCCGAGTTCTCGGCCGACCGCACCGTGATCTTCCCGTTGTGAGAACGCACAATCCCTTGGACGACCGACAGCCCGAGCCCGGTCCCCTCACCGCGCGGCTTGGTGGTAAAGAACGGCTCGAACATCCGCGCCTGCACTTCGAGCGTCATCCCTTTCCCGGTGTCCTGAACAACAATCCGCACCTCGTCGCTCGCCCGTTCGAGTCGCATGCTGAACTGCCCGCCCTCGGGCATCGCGTCGCGGGCGTTGATCGCGAGGTTCAGGCAGGCCTGCTGAAGTTGGGTCGGGTCCCCCTGCACCCACACGCCCTCCGCGTCGCGAAGGTCCATCACCGTAAGGATCGTCGCGGGCATCAACCCCCGAGCCATCGACATGGCCTGTTGCACGATCGGGGCGAGTTCTACCGGCTCGCGACGAGGCGGCACGGGCCGAGCAAACGTCAGCAGGCTCTTGGTCGTCTGGCTCGCCTGCTCGGCCGCGATCGCGATCTTCTCAATGTACGGAGAGGCCGCGTGCGATTTATCCAGCGTAACCAACGCGAGGCTCAAGTACCCGTAGATCGCGGTCAGCGTGTTGTTGATGTCGTGCGCGATCCCGCTCGCCAACAGACCCACCGCCTCCATCTTCTGAATCTGGTGCACCTGCTCCTGAAGCCTGGTTGGCTCCGAGATATCCTTCACCGCAACGCACACGCCGCCAGAGGTTTCCCCTCTTTCGAGCACCGGCTGCACCGCCACCAGCCAGATCGTCTCCATCCCGGGCCCTTTCGTGTCGGAGAGCCGCACGACCGGATCGATGACCTGTCCCGAGGTAGGGCGCCAGATCGCATCGACGACCCGCCCCACCGCGGGCGAGATGTCAAAGATCCGCCGCCCGACGTGCGATCCCGCGTCGCCCCCGAACATCTCCGCGAGCAGCTCGTTGAGCCGCACCACGCGCGAATTCTCGTCCAGGAGGCAGAGCCCGATCGGTGCCCCCTTGTAGACCGACTCCATCTCGGCGACACGGGCGGCCATCGCGAGGTTCAACTCGGCGAGCTTCGCAGTACGCTCCTTCACCGCCGCTTCCAATCCTTCACGTGATTCTTCCAGACGCTGCTCAACGGAAATGCGGACTGTGATCTCATCCTGCAGTCTTCGGTTCGCCTCCTGAAGCTCGGCCGGGCGCGGGAGGGCGAGCGCTCGCGGGATCAGCGGCCAGAGCGAGAACGCGGTGACAAGCGAGACCCCGCCCGTCAACGCCTTCACCACGCCGTCGAGCCGATACATCGGGTACCAAAACGCGAAGATGTTCAAGAGGTGCGTTGTGCCGCACGCAAGAATGAACAACGCGAACAGCTTGAACATCCAGTCAAACGCGACATCACGCCGCTTGAGCACAAAGTAGCCCAGCGCTAGCGGGATCGAGTAGTACGAGAGCGTGATCGCGGCGTCCGAGGCGACGTGAAGCCAGACCACCTCAGGCCGATCACCCACACATTGGGCGCGCGGGATGAAATCCGTAGAGAACAAGTTTGAGAAAAACCCGCCCGAGGCCGGAGTTATGCAATCGGGGCAATTTATCATGGCTTATCTCCCGAAAAGTGCACCGGAGATCGATGACAGGAAGAACGGCGAGGACGCAGAATAGTGATCGAGCGATACGCGGCGCAGAGTACTTATTTTTTAAGCGAAAGGCAACGCACGATAGGCCTCAGTGAACGACCTAAACTGGGGGGTTCGCCGGGTTGTCAAGCGTTCCCCAGTCCGCAGACAGAGTCGCAGACATTCACAGAGATCGCCCCAGTTCGCCTATCGAACAAGGGGCGATTCCGTGGTGACCTGGTCGTCGGGCGCGGTTTGCTCTGTCCGCTCCGCGATGCAACGATCATCGCGTGAAACGCTCCCAAACTTTTCGTTTACTCTCCGCCCTGGCCGCACTGCTCGCAGGCTCCTCGTTCGTCTACGCCTGGGACGCTGCGGGTCATCGCACGATCACCCTTCTTGCGCTCGACGGCCTGCCCGCCGACGCGCCCGCCTTTTTACGCGAGGCCAACACCCGCATGATGGTTGCCTCCCAGGCCTGCGAACCCGATCGCTGGCGCGCCGTCACCATTCCCGAACTCACGCACATCAACAACCCCGACCACTACATCAACCTCGAAACCCTCACCAAAGTCGGGCTCGATTTCGCAACCCTCCCCCGCCTCCGCATCGAGTACACCGACCTCATGGCTGTTGCCCGCGCCAGCCACCCCGAGGCCTTCGAAGCCCTCAACGCCAAGAAGGACCCGGGCCGAGCGAACATGACGGCTGGCACACTCCCCTACGCGATCGTCGAAAACTACGCCAAGCTTCAGGGCGCTTTCAAAACCCTCCGCGTCCTCGAAACTCTCGACGAGCCCGTCCGGGCCTCGCAGATCGCGCAGGCTCAGGCCAACATCGTGGCGATCATGGGCGTGCTCTCGCACTTTGTGGGCGACGCCGCCCAGCCGCTGCACACCACCATCCACCACCACGGCTGGGTCGGTGACAACCCCAACCAGTACACAACCCGCTACAGCTTTCACGCCGAGATCGACGGCGGCGTGCTCGAGCGCCACACGCTCAACTACAACACTCTGAAGCCCGGAGAGCTGTTCAACGTACACGTCGACGCCGCGAACCCGGCTGCGGACGTGCGGACGTACATCGACCGCTCGTTCAGCCGCGTCGAGCCGCTGTATAAGCTCGAAGTCGAAAAGAAGCTGCTGGGCGAGGAGGGCAAGACGTTCATCGCCGAACGCCTGCACGACGCCTCGTCCACCCTCGCGGCTCTGTACAGCGCCGCCTGGATCAGCAGCGAGCCCAGCGCCGAAGAAGTCCGCAAGTTCGTGTTCTACGACAAGTTCGACGGGGCCGCCACGATCCCGACGCGGTTCGTCGCCCCCGCGACCGCACCAGCCTCGCGACCTGCGGCAGAGTCGGCTCCCGCAACCGCTCTCGAGCCCGAGCCCGTCCTGGTGCCGCGGCGGTAACTCGCGCTGAGTTGCGATCGCACAATCGCGCGATGAACGCTTGGCAACGCCCGATATTCTGGTACACTTCGTCGCTGTTCGCGCACGTCCGCGAGAACAACGACGGGAGCACGCGCCATGGCCAAGAAGATGTCGAAAAAAATGTCCAAGAAGAGC
>CAZIMT010000020.1:0-6885 GCA_964540295.1 uncultured Phycisphaeraceae bacterium | reverse complement strand
ACCTCGAAGCGCGCCGTGAAGCCCGCGCCCAAAAAGGCCGCCAAGGCCGCCCCGAAGTCCAAGGCCAAGTCCGGCGGCTCGTCTCTCGCTCCCAAGCCAGTAAAAACCGGCACCGGTGCCTCACCGGCCGAGGTCGGGGCGCAGCTGATCGCCGCCTGCAACCGCGGCGATTACCACCTCAACGACAAGCTTTGGTCATCGGGCATCGTCTCGATCGAGGGCGTGGGCGTGGGGCTGGCGTGGCACGGACGCAAGGCTGTGGACGCGAAGAACTCAGGTTGGAACGAGGGCCACACCATCCACGGCCTCTCCGCCGAGGGCCCCTTCGTCGGCTCCACAGGCTTCACCGTCCGCTTCCGTATGGACGTTGAAGAAAAAGCCACCGGCAAGCGAATGCTGATGCACGAGGTCGGCGTCTACACCGTCAAGAACGGCAAGATCACCCACGAAGAGTTCATGTACGGCCCCGACGAGCCCGTCAAAGTCCCCACTCAGCAGTAACGCTCACGCAGCACACGCCTTGGGTGGGACAGGTTTTCAACCTGTCTCTTTTCTTATGGCCTGCCACGTTCGGGACGCGCTACCGCGGCCCGCCCGCTGGCCCGCCCGGCAGCGGCTTGCCTGTCTTCAGATCCTCGCCTCGCAGCCGCCGCGTCATGTCGCGCATCAACTGCTGCCCGCGCACGCGCTGCTGCGGGTTAGCGTGCTTGCCCACGTCCTGGTTCATGAACGAGAACATCCGCCCCATCGCTTCGCTGGGCGGCCTCTTCTCCGGGTCGGCCATGTTCTTCATGTCGCGTTGAGCCTGACGCTTCCCCTCGGCCAGCCGGTCTTCATCCGAAATATCGCGCGGCTGACCGCCCATCAGCTCCATCATCTTCATAAAATCAACGAACGATTTATCCACGAACTCGCCGCGTTTGCTCTCGTCGACCTTGCTGTACTCCGACGCGAAATTGTCCCAGGTATCTACCGCCAGCCGCGAGCCGTTCTCCATCAGCTGGTCACGAGCCGCCCCCGCCAGACCCGAGGCGAACGAGGCCATAAGCACCGAATCGCCCGCGCTCATGCTCTTGAGCCGCCCGACCAGGTCGCCGATCAGCTTGAGCCGCTGTTCGATGGGCAGGTTGTTGAACTCGTCGGTCAGCAGCGTGTACCCGAGCACGTCGTCCAGATCGCCGTCGAGGTAATCCGGCTGGGGCACGGGGCGAAGAACGAAGTAGAGCCCGACGCCGACGCCGATCGCCGCGATCGAACCAGCCGCCCAGAACGCCCGCACCGCACGCTTGCGCCGCGGCGGGTCTGCTTTGACCTGCCCCCACCAACCCCCGACACGGCGACGCACCGGGCCGGTGAGAGAATCAATCAGCCGTCGCGACATCGGTAAACGCGGCGACGTCGACGCCGGGCCCGGCAGGTCTAGCGAATCGAGCAAACTCGGCATCGTTTGGTTCATTAGCCAACCTTCCCCACGCTGAACCCCCACGCTGAATTCAACACGCCGCCAAACCGCTTAGCTACTTCCCCACCCCACCAAACTTCAGAATATCCACGATCACCTCAGGCGCCTCCTCTGCCGTCGGCAGCTTGGCCCACTCAGCCCGCCAATCAGAGAAAAACAGCCCGTTCTTGGGGATGTCCGCCTTGCGCTGCTTGTGCCACTCGGCAAAGTCTGTCATGATCGACCAGTCCTTGCCCTGATCGCGCCACTTCTCCAAAGTTTTGGTCACCGCGAACGAGATCCGCTCGGGCTTCACCGTCGCGATCTCCGCGAACAGCATGTACAGCCCCGGAATGTAATCGTAACTCGTCCCCGTCGTCGCCCACACTGGCTTGTACCCGGTCTTGTCATCATTAGACTTAAGGTCTGACGGACATTTGTAAGGGTCGCTTACGATGAAATCTGAAGTCTCATCGCCCGAGCGTCGCGGCAGCGGCGCATCCACGAATTGCTCCAGCACGTCCAGCAGCGAAGCGTCTGTTTCCTTGCCGGTCTCCGCGCCCGTGTCGTGCAGCGGCTTCACCCGCGGCAGCAGCCCCTTGGACCGCTCCGACATGTAAATACTCAACCCCATCCCGATGCCCTTGAGGTTCGTCAGGCACTTGAGCCGCCGCGACGTCTCGCGAGCCGAACTCAACGCCGGGAGCAAAATGCTGATCAGCACCGCGATGATCGAGATCACCACCAGCAGCTCGATAATCGTGAACCCGCCCGGCTTCTTCACACCACGCGACCGCCAGCGCGGACCAACACTTCGCCAGGCTCGAGATTCAGAGGTTGGAACAGGGATGGTCATGGAACGCTCTCGATTCTGAACCGCACGCGGCGGAACTTCGTCCAAGCCGACAACCAGAACTATCGACCAGCCACCAGCCAACACTGTGGTTCCGCCGCAGAAGGCCCGGCAGATTCGCCAGCCCGACGTCACCAGCCTTTATCGTACCGGCAACCCTCGCCGAGGATTCACTCATTCTTCAGGAGTTTGTTCGGAAAAACTCGGCCCGGATTCGGGCCGCTGCCGCCTGGTTCAGCGCGTGACCCGAGCGCCAGCCCGTCACCCGCCCTCGCACCGCCCGACCCGCCAGCGACAGATCTCCGATCAAGTCCAACAACTTGTGACGAGCCGGTTCGTCCGAAAACCGCAATTCGTTATCGATCGGTCGGCCCGCACCATCAAGCACCAGCATCTCCCTGGGCGACAGGTGCTGGAACAACCCGGCCGCCCGCAACGCCCGGGCTTCATGTTCCAGGCAGAACGTCCGGGCCGGGGCGATCTGGCGACGGTACGTGGCGGCGTCGATCACAAACCCGACGGTCGATCTGGCAATGCCGCTGCTCGGCCCGTAATCCAACTCGTAGGACATCCAGAGCCCACACCCGGGACCAGACCCGGCTGGCTCAAACACCACCTTTGGCCCCGCCTCCCCCGGCGGGGTCCGCGAGTCCAGCACCTCCATTACGCGATCCACCACGAACGCTGTCGGCCCAGCCCCTGAAATCTGCACCACGCCAACGCGGTCGATCGCTTCCACAAACGGCAGCGCCGACCCGTCCCCGATGGGCACCTCCGGCCCATCCACCTCGATCACCGCGTCCGTCACCCCAAGACCCGCCAACGCCGACAACACGTGCTCGACCGTCGCGATCGTGGCGTTGGTCGGCGACGCGGGCCGCGACGGATCGGCGATCAACGTCGTGTTCCGCCCCGGCAGCCGCGGGTCGGTGGTGACGTGCGAACACAGCGCGAGGATCGGCGGGCTGTCGGGAAGATCGACGCGACGCAAGACAATGCCGTGGCCCGCCGCGGCGGGTTGAATCGTCAGACTCGAAACGTGCGCGGTGAAGAGGCCAGCACCGCGAACCATTACGGCGGCGGACAGAGATGCAGAATCGCAACATGCGAAGCGGTCGGTCACGTCGAAGAAGAGGGTATGTCTGGAGGACCCCCAGTTCGTCTCACCACGTTCGTTGGACCACGCTCGTCCCACCACGCCTGACATATCCTCAAAGAAAAAAGATCCCGGACCAAGCCCGAGATCCCTTGGAAATTAAAGCTCCAACCCAGATCAGCACCCCGCTTCGAACGCGGCCACGTACGCGTCAAAGTCCTCGCCCGTCACAAAGCCGTTGCCGTCAAAGTCCGAGGCGATGCTGCCCAGCTCGAACGCCGCGACGTAGGAGTCGAAATCGTCGCCGTTCACGAACCCGTCTCGGTTGAAGTCCGACGGGCAGATCAGCGTCGCGGCCGCGGCTTGCGCCGCGTTGCGAACATCCACCCGACCCCATCCGAAGAAATCGTCGTTGCCCGGCGCGCCAAGGTCCTGACAGCTCGTAAACAGAATCTGCTCAACCTGACTTGGCGTGAGCGCAGGGTTGATCGACCAGATCAGTGACGCCACGCCGTTGGCCACCGGCGTCGCCATGCTCGTCCCCGAGGCCGAGCAATAGCCACCGCCATTGCAGGTCGAAAGAATGTCGTACCCCGGCGCGAAAATATCTACAGCCTTGCCGTACGCGCTGAAAGACGCCCGCTGATCGCTGTATTCCGACGCGCCCACGATCACGACGTCGGGGAAATCAAAGTCCGAAAGATTGCGCGCGTCGTTCCCGGCCGCGTAAAAATACAGCCCGCCGATCGACTTGATGTACGCCCCCGTCGTCTGGATCGGGTCATACCCGATGCCCGAGTACGAAGCGCTGGCCGTCTTAGCCCCGTGCTCGATCGCCCACCGTGCCCCGAACAGCAGGTCGTCGTAATACGCCCCGCCCGAGCTGTCGATGGCCACGCGGATCATCATGATCTTCGCCGTCCAGTTAACGCCCGAAACGCCGACGCTGTTGTTGCCCATCGCCGTCGCGCAACCCGCGACGTGCGTCCCGTGCCCGTGGATGTCCGCCACGCTCCCGCCGTTGACCTCCGCCACGCGGTTGTACGCGTCAAAGCCCGCGACGCGCTTGGGGGCAAGGTCGGGGTGCGTCAGATCGATCCCCGTGTCGGTCACCGCAACGATCGTTGCGCTGCTCCCCGTCGAGACGTCCCAGCCCTGCGGCGAGCGCATCACCGTGTGGTGCCACTGGCTCCCGAAGAGAGGGTCGTTCGGGATCGTGTCCAGCGGGTAACAGATCCAGTTGGGCACGGCGTACTGGAACAGCCCGCTCGCCATCAGCCGGGCCGACAGAGCGTTCTCACCCGATCCGCGCGCGTCGCCCACAGCCCGGGCTGCGGGAGCGTCGATCACGTACTCATCGACCTCCGGGTAGTACCGGAAGACCGAGCCAGCGATCATCGCGCGAGCCGCCGCGTCACGATCGGCGTCGAGCCCCTGCACGGGGCGAACGATCAGCCTCCCCGAGAACTCAAGCTGGCCGGGCGTTTCAATGAACACACGAGACTGGGCGCTGCTGAGCGAAACGAACGATCCGGCGAGGCCGCAGACAAACAGAGCCGCGAGTGAACGCATAAGAATCTCCTGAAAAGCGGGTGTGAGGGCAAAGAGAAGTGTCCCAGAATAAAGCCCTCGACGCAAGGGTCACGCGCGCCCATCGAGCAAAGATTCTCAAAAATTCTGAGCCGTCCAGAGGTTATCGCCGGTGGTGTTCAACCTCTCGCCTCGAGCACTTGCCTCCGATCACGCCACAAAAAAAGGCCTCGGGATGTGCCGGGGCCTTTCGATCGTCGGAACAGCAGGAGGGCCGCCCTTCCGACTCCGCGTTCTTCAGATTGATCCAGCTCAGCAGCCAACTTCGAACGCCGCGACGTACTCGTCGAAGTCGTCGCCGGTCAGGAACCGATCCTTCGAACTGTCAGCAAGGCATCGAGCTACCAAAAGTTTGGCACCGGCCTCTCAAAGAAAACGAGGACGCGCGAGCGTACTTGGTCGAGCACTCTTCAGTTTCTCACCGCGATCACTCACACTCACACTCACACTCACACCCGACGACGACCGATGGCCGCCATGCCAACGAGCAGCGTCAGCGCCGAACCGGGCGAGAGGATGCGTACAAGAAAGGGTTCGAGCCAGCCGCCCGGGTTCGTCTCCCGCCTCGTCAGGTACAGGCCGTTAGACGAGACCTTCGTGATCGCGTTCAGCGACCACCTCGTCAGGTCGATGCCCTCCGCGACGAGCAACGCCCGAAGGCCGTAGACGGTTCCGTCCACGCTCCAGAAGGACGCCGTGTCCTGACCGACGCCGTAGATGAACAGCGAGCTGGCGATCAGCGTTTCGTCGCCCGACACGCCAAACGCCGTGGCCAAGTCGAACACGCCCTTCAACCCAGCACCTGCGTGCTGCCATCTCTCTTCCACACCGCCGCCTAGCTCTGCCCCGCCGCGTTGCGGGCCTGCCCGACGATCACCGATCCGGTGGTGGACATGGCGGTCAGAATTTCCAAAGTCTCAGACGCCCCAAGTTGCCATAACCTCCACCCGTGCCACACCCACTCGTGATGCACGTCAAAAGCCCAAGCAATAGGAGCTGCTGCTCTCACCGGTGCGAGTCGAGATCGCGCAGGCTCTTCGCTGCATCGGCTCGTGCTCGGCCTCCCAGCTTGCCAAAATGGTCGACCGCCCCGCCGACACGCTCTACCGGCATCTGGACGCGCTGCGCTGCGCCGGGTTCGTGGTCGAGGCTGGCGAACGCCGCGAGGCTCGCCACCACGAACGCCTGTTCGACGCCGCGGCCGACGACTTCGCGATGGAGTTCAGCGACGTCTTCCCCAGCGAGAGGCACGCGGCCATCAAAAAACAACTCGCGCGTTCCTCGGCGCGATCAACAAGAGCGTCGACGACTCACTCAACGCTGGCGAATTCAATCTAACCGAGGATCATCGCAACTTCATCCTGAACTACGAACTTAGCTAGCTCACACCGGAGAAGTTCAAAAAAGCTCGCGCACTCATGTTCCAAGTCAAACAACTTATGGACGAGGCTCGCCCCAAAGCCCGGGGCCGACTCTACTGCTCGCTCACGGTGTTATGCCCGGTCACACGCACGAAACGCCGCAGCGCCAAGTCTAAGAAAGATTGAAGACCTCGCCCGAACCCGGGCCGCCAAACTCGGGCCGCAAAGCTCACTCCGCGTCGCCGTCCTCGCCTGCCGCCCCGCCGATCGCCAGCGGACCCTCGCCGCGGCGCCTCTGCTCGCGCACCACTAGGGCCAAGCGCCGCAGCGTGGCGCGATCGCGGAAGAACTCTTTGGAAGGCATGGCTGGCATCCCGAACCACGCCTCGCCCGCCGGAACTTTCTTGGTCACGCCCGACTGCCCCGCGATCATCGCGCCCTTGCCGACCTCGACGTTGTCCACCACCCCCGCCTGCCCGCCCAGCATCACGCCATCGCCGATCGTCGCCGAGCCCGACACGCCGACCTGCCCGGCCATCAGCAC
>CAZIMT010000019.1:29883-30155 GCA_964540295.1 uncultured Phycisphaeraceae bacterium | reverse complement strand
CGGGCTACGTTCGAGGCGACCGAGGCCGTCGTGGCGGACCCGACAACGACCGAGCGACTCGCCGCGTTCGAGATCAGTCCGAGTGGTCCCTATTGGGGCCCGGAGATGCGAGAGTCGAGCGGCGTTGTGGCCGAGTTGGAGCATCGCGTGCTCGGCCGTTTCGGCGTCAAACCCGAGCAGTTTGCTTCGGCGCATCGCGATGTTCGGGGCGCGATGGCCGGGGAGCGGCGGCCGCTGCGGATTCTGTTGATCGACCCCACCATTGAGGGCGG
>CAZIMT010000019.1:5702-29873 GCA_964540295.1 uncultured Phycisphaeraceae bacterium | reverse complement strand
GCCAGGATGAGCATGGCCCGTATGTGCGATGCGCCTTTGAGTTGCCGCGGGGGAGTTTCGCGACAGTGGTGATGAGGGAGTTGATGAAGCCGGTGGCGGATGGTGTCGGAGCGGATGTTGAGAGCGAGTTGGAAGCGGAATAGGGTGGAGCCGTGGCAAAAGTGCCAACCAGTCGCAAAACCGGGCGGACTTGTCCGGAATACATGATCAGCAAGGAATCTTGTTATCAGGGCATTGGCCGGTGCGCCATCGCCCTCAAGTGCAGCTACTCGTCCCTGCGTATGTTCGCAACCTATGTAACCACTCAATCAGCCCGTGAACTTGGGCCGAAGCCGAAGAAAAGACTTTCGCGGACTTGCGCAGGGATCAGTACAAGGGTTCCGGATGAGTCGAGTTAACGTAAAAAAATAGGGCTAAAGTAAAAAGATAGGGGTTGCTTTTGCCGGAAAATCTGGTATGCTTTTCAAAGACGGCACATTGGCATGGCACGTCGCCGCGCCAACCAACCACAAGGAGTAGAGACAAATGAAGCATACATGTTTGATCGGGCTGGTGCTCTGCGCATCGGCGGGCTCCGCGTTCGGAGTGAACAGCGAGGTCTTCGGGATCGGCGGCAACCAACTGATCCGATACGATGTCACGGGCAACAGTTTCCAGACTTGCGGCACATTCACGGGCGGGGGCAACTTCGTCACGAACCTTGCGATGGACAACACCCGCCGCGTGTATTACATGAACCCGTTCGAGAGCACCCACGACCTGTGGCGGGCCGATCTGGATGCGGGTAACCAGATGATCAACCAGGTGCAGATGGCATCATTGAACACCGCCGGATTCGGCATCCTCGACGGGATGACAGTGACCCCCGGTCAGGAACTGTTGATTACCGGCTACGGCCAGAGCAAGGTCTATCGTTATGACCCGGTCGCCAACACCGGCAACCTTGTTTCCGAGGTCCGTCTGGTTGGTCCGGGCGAGTTCCGCTCGGACCTTGCGTTTGATCCCATCCGTGATGTGTTGGTGGGAATCGGAATCGTTCCGGACGGCTCGGGCCGCCGGTCGCTGTTCGAGGTCAACGCGGCTCTTGCTACCAATGGTTCGGAGGACGATGTGACCTGGACCTACTACGGCGGAAACGCATCTCCGTGGTCAACGATCAACCTCATCAGCACGTTGGGCGGCGGCCCGGATGGCATTGCTTTTGATCCGATCACCGGCGAGTTGTACCTCTCGGGCGATGGCGACAACTTCAGCCGTTGGGATCGGGTGAACGCAACGCTTTCAACCTACCTCGCGAACCCTTACGACATGGGGTGGGACTTGGCGTATCAGCAGTACGTTCCCTCGCCCGGCGGCGTAGCGCTCTTGGGAATCGCCGGACTGGTCGGCTCGCGCCGCCGTCGGTAATCTCCCGCAGGTTTTGACACCGTGAGTTGATCTTCTATCGCGGCCCGGCATACATCGTCGGGCCGCGTTTTTGTTGCGTGGGGAATCGGTACACTCAAACTCCGCGGCCACCACCCGCTGCGAACCGTCGAATCCGCCCTGCGGACATACATTCAAACGGGTGTTCTGCCACCCTTGCCTCTGCCGGTTCCCAAGCCCGTACCCACGCCGGGTACCATGCCGCTGCCCTAATCGGCTGAAGAGTTACCAAAGTTCAGCTTCATACGGCAGTTTGCATTTGGGTTGCTTGCCAAGTGCTCTTACACTAGGCGACGGAGAAGGCAAAATAGCCCACGATGCTTGTCGCGATCGTGGGCTTTACGTTATAGAGCGTTCATTGTCGGGCTTTCGCCTGAAATGAAGGCTTAATCAAAGAACGGAATGACTGCCGTGACGCCAGTGGCAGTGGCAAAGGTGCCACCATTCCAGCAGATCAGGTAGTTGTTGGTGTTGTTGCGCTGGGCATCTGTGTTCATAGTATCCGCGTTGCTTTCTGGGGTGCGGTTCAAGTCGGATTCGTTGGCGAAGACGTTATCGAACTGCGTGCGGACGTTGGCGGTGAGGACCGAGAAAGAGAACGGGAGAGTTTCGGGATCGGGGCGAGTCTCGAAGTTGATGTGGTTGTCGTTGTAGGCGATGTTGCCTTCCCACGTCGTGCGACCGCCGTGGATGAGGAGGCGGTTAGAGCCAACACCGCGGGGCGACGCGGTATCCAACGCCCAAGCGCCGGTCGGGCTGACAAGGATATACCCCGGACCACGGTTGCCCATCACGGCTTCGGTGCTTTGGAAGGTGTTGCCCCACTTGATACGGCGGTTTCCGAAGGGAGGATTGAACGCGTACGAGCATCCACCCGAGGCTTCCATCACGGTCACGCCCGAGGGCTGCGTATCGGTGGGGTAGGCCTTGAAAGCGGGATCCCAGAGGGCGAGTTTCTTGTTCGCGGCGACGGCCATTCCATCCGGCTCGCTGTACTTGTACTTCTCCCAAGACTTGATGAGGCCGTTGGCCTCAGCGGGGCTGACGCACAGTTCCGGAGAGAAGAAGCCGTTGTAGATGAGCGCTGAGACGATGTTCTTGGGAAGATCCTTCATCGCGGTGGCGGCGACCATGTCGTTGGACTTATCCATCGCGCTGGGCAAGGGGTAAGAGTCGTTGTTGTTCTGGGCGTAGAGAACCATGCCCTGGTGGATGCCGCGGACCTGGGTGCTGTCCTTAATCTGGCGGGCCGAAGCGCGGGCCTTGCCCAGAGCGGGGAGCAGAATACCGATCAAGAGCGCGATAATCGCGATCACGACCAACAGTTCGATCAGTGTGAAGCCTTTACGATTCCTCATGTGGAATCTCCTTGTGTTTCGCCCGACGGGGTGTAAAAAACCCGCCGCGGCGTTGGACGGATGGGTGCCCATCAGGGCATACTCAACGTCCGGTCTTGAACCGACGACCAAATTCGCCAAGCCCGACCTGCTGATCGAAGTACCGAAAAGTGATCTTTCGCCGGACGAACGGGAGCGGCGAACCTTTCAGCAGCGATCAGATGGATGGGCCTTGCCAGCCTTTGCATCGACTTTCCTCAACTTGGAGACCAAGGGGCCGCCACATTGGGACTCGGTCTTCCGCCACGGCGTTCTGGGATGATCGTCGAACACCCATCACGCTCAAAGCGGAAAACCTTCCAGGATGTCGGCAGGAAGCGAATCACCCCGGTGCTTCCGGGATAAAGCCGCGGGTTGGAAATCCCGCTACAAGGACACTACAAACGTTCATGCACATGAGCGAATTGCCGTCCTGCCACTAGCGCGTTCGTACAGAGAACATTATGCGCTTCGATGGCAAGGGTGAAGGTGTTCCCCATTTTCCATTAAAAATTTTCGGGCGGCGAACCGATCAAATGCTGAACGAGCGGTTTTGCTTTCGATTTCACAGCGGAGACGGAATCGAACTGACTCTTCAGATCGAATCCAGCCCAAGGTATTTTTCCGAACCAAGAGGGAGACAGCCGCCGCGGCATCCCGCCTAACCGCACCCCGCATTTCACTTCCGTCCACATTTTTGGTTGCCCTCGCTCTCCCGTCGCCTCCCGCTCATACCCGACCGACAACCGCTTCCCCCATCCGAGATTCAACATGCAAACGACAAACATCCAGCAACCGACGACGAACAACTCCCTCCACACCCGCTAGAATGGACCCATGTTCGAGTTTTCATCGTTCATTCGCCGCGAGGAATCCTGAATGCCATTTGCCATCGGTGGTCTGACAACTTCGACGCCTTCCGGTAAGGTCAACCCAAACATGGGCGTCCTCGCGCACGGGGGCGGGCCGATCCTCACCAAGCGCATTCCCTGCTGGCCGTACGAAGACCCCAAAAACCGCCACATCGTCAAGTACGATGAGTACATCAAGACCGGCGGCTACGTCGGCCTTCGCAAGGCGATGGGGATGAAGCCCGACGCGGTGACCGAGAAGGTCAAAAAGTCCGTGCTCCGCGGCCGCGGCGGGGCGGGCTTTCCCTGCGGGCTGAAATGGACGTTTCTTCCCAAACTCACGAGCAATGATCAAGGGGTAGAGGCTGATCCCGGCCAGAGGTACCTGGCGATCAACGCCGATGAATCCGAGCCGGGCACTTTCAAAGACCGTCTGCTCATGGACTTTGATCCACACCTGATGCTCGAGGGCATCGCGATCGCGTGCTATGCCTGCCGCATCAAGACCGCGTACATCTTCATCCGCGGCGAGTACCACCACCAAGCTCACGTCGTCGAGAACGCGATCAAGGAGGCCTACGCCCACGGTATTTTTGGTACGTCGGCGCTTGGTACGTCGGCGCTCCGAGCCGACTCTTCCTCTCTCCTCGGCTCTTCTCGCGAAAACAACCCCTCGGGCCGCCCTTTCCAGGTCGAGTGTTATCTTCATCGTGGCGCTGGTGCCTATATCTGCGGCGAAGAGACGGGGCTGCTCGAGGCGCTCGAGGGCAAGCGCGGCTGGCCTCGCATCAAGCCGCCGTTCCCCGCGATCAAAGGCCTGTTCGGCAAGCCGACGATCATCAACAACGTCGAGACGCTGGCCCACCTGCCGAGCATCATCGCTAACGGCGCGGACTGGTTTATGAAGCAAGGCTGCGCATCCACCATCCCCAACAGCCCGCCCAGCTTCGGCACCAAGCTCATGGGCGTCAGCGGGCATGTGAATCGGCCCGGCGTGTTTGAGCTTGAACTGGGCGTCAAGCTGCGCACCATCATCGAGCACCCCAAGCTGTGTGGCGGGATGCGGAACGGCAAGAAGTTTAAGGGTGCGATCGCGGGCGGGATCAGCATGGGGATCCTCGGGCCGGACCAGATGGACGCCGAGATGGACTTTGATATTGGCCGAAAGTACAACGTGCTAGGCCTGGGCACGGCCTGCCCGACGGTCTTCGACGAGGACACCGACATGGTCCTCGTCGCCCGCAACATCGCCCGCTTCTTCAAGCACGAATCGTGCGGCCAATGCACGCCCTGCCGCGAGGGGTCGGGCTGGCTGTACCAACTGATGACGCGGATCGAGAGCGGCGACGGGCGGACCAAGGACCTAGACCTGGCGCTCGAGATCGCGACGAGCATGGGCTCGATGCCAGGCACGACGATCTGCGGCCTGGCGGACGGGAACAACTGGGCGGTGCGGACGATTATGAATAAGTATCGGGAAGAGTTTGAGTCGCGAGTGAAGCCGACGTTTGTGGCGGTGAAGATGACGGTGGGGGCGATGGCGAAGGGGTAAAAGCAGTCAACGAATGTATGCTTATCACGAATCAACTCGTCTTCGAGCAAAGCCTAGAAAGAGGCGAACTGTGCTCAGCCTGAAGCTTGCCGCTCTTCGACGATAACTCTTTGACGCTCGCAATAAAGCAGAACACAACGACCAGCCGATCGACCCGAAGTTTACCGCGTTCCAGCGTTCTTTGTACGACGCAGAGTGCGCGGCCATTATCATGGAGCGTGCCATAGATGTATGTCGAACGGCGATGTCGAAACCAGGTAAAAAAACGAAAGACATAGGAAACGCTCTTTGGATCGTCTCGACGACCGACACTGGCGCGATGGCCGCAACGATGTAGCCCGTGAGAGTATTTGAGACATGCGACATTCTTGCGGCTGTTACGGCCCTCAATTCAGATCCTCCCGATATTGAAACGGCGGTCGAGCTCCTTGATCAGACCTATTTAATTCATGGCGGAGCGCAACCACTGTCTCGCCGACGAAAGCGATAATCCGATTGAGGTGCTGATCACACGAGTACGGCTACCGAAGACGACATCGTGGGCAGGGTGGCACCGACCTCGGCGGTAACTATCAAAGCGGTCTTGACGTGCCACCGAGGTCGCCCACCTGAATCCTCAATCTTCTGAAATCATCTCGGCGACCTCGGTGTCTTCGTTCCACTTTCACCCAAAGTGGCTGCTGGGATCGCTGCACGATCCTTCAGGCCGTACCTCACCGCGGCGCAAACCCGGCGCGGTACAATCCTCCGATGTTCGAAGGCTAATCCACCTTGGCGTTGATCGCCGCGTTCTGCCGACGCTGGGGCGTTGTTGAACTCTGGCTCTTCAGGTCGCTGGCTCGTGGCGATGCTCGCCCTGACAGCGACGCTGACATCCTTCTGCGATTCTCGCCGACATCCACGGCCTCCACATGAGATTGGCCGCAAATGTCCGAGGAACTCTAAGCTGCCTTCGGCCGCCCGGTCGATCTGCTCACCAATGCCGTGCTCGTCAACATGTTTCGCCGCGCGTCATCCTCGCCAGCCGCAAGGTTCTGCATGTAGCCTGAAGCCGGTGATGCCACGAAACTCTTCGACATGCTCGACGCCTGCGAGCGAGCGGGGTGTGTTGTGCGTGGCTGGCGATCACGAGGCGTCGGACGGCGGCGGCGAAACTCGAAGAGTTCTTGGAACGAGACAACGACTGAATCAGATCGCGGCGAGGAGAGAGAACTGTCACAGGGCGGCCGGTCTCAATCGGCCGAGATGCTGGACGGGCCTTCTTTGCCAGCGACTCGTTCCATGTACCCGGAACCCTTGCGTTCGTACTTCGTGAAGCCGAGCCGTTCGAGGTTTTTGTTGGAGAGGGCGCTCTTGCCTTTCATCTCGGACCATTTGCCAGCGATGATCGGGGCTTGCGGGACGCGGCGGACCGGCGCACCTGTTTCGGGGTGCTTGGTCAGCGTTTCTTCTTTGATGGATTGGACGAGCTCGAAGCACTCGCCGGTGCCTTCGCCTTTTTTCGTGAGGATCTCGTAGACGTAGGTCGGCATGCACGGAGTGTAGGTTCGTCCGGGGTTACTCAATGCGAGCGTGCTGAACTTCCGCCGCGGACGCCGAGCCACGCGTACTCAGCGATGAGATCCGGATAGCGTGCGCCTTTCGATGCTTGGCGGCGGTGTCTGATTACTTGGGCAGGGGCGGCGGGTCTTCGTCGCGACCGGACCCGCTGAAGAGCCGGTTGGTGACAGATACGGTGGCCGAGGAGGTGTCGAGAAACTTGCCACCCTCGCCAAGGCCGTAGCCGAGTTTATCGAGGGGCATCGAGGCGGCGTGAGAATCGGCGAAGACTGTGTTGACGCGTTTGGCGTGTCGTGCGTCGGGTCCGTTGCGGACAGGGGCGCTGGCGCGGTCGCCTTCGGCGGTCAAGCGAGGTGGATCGAGCGAAAAGCCTTCGTTTCCGACGGCTGCCTCGGTGCGTCCGTCATTTTCGTAGGGAAGGCGCTCGGCCTCGGTGAAGTACGCGGCGGTTCCCAGGCTGTCGGCGGCAATCACGGTGTCCGAGGGCAGTTGGATCTTGCTGAGTCTGACCGGGAAGTTGTTAAATTTTCCGTTGGTAACGCGTTCGTTGCCAAGGAACAGGTAGTTGTAGCCGTAGCAGTGATTGCGTTCGTCGGACCAGTCTTTGGTCGAGGGGCACTGGAAGAACTTGTTGTCATAGTCCTGCCGATCAAAGTTAGCGGCGGTGACGGGCAAAGGCTCACCGAAGGGGTAGATCCCGACGAAGGCGCCCATTCGAGCGATCCATGTCGGGCGGAACTTGAGCCCGGTGCCGATCTCGTAGAAGTTTGCTGGGTTGTTCTTACCGCCGCTGAGGTTCGGTGCCCGGGCAGGAACGATCACGCTCTTGTTGGTTTCGGCGTACAGGGTCCAGCCCATGGAGAGCTGTCGCATCTCGCTGAGACAAACCGTGGACCTGCCAGCCGTCCGGGCGTTCCCCAGTGCGGGAAGCAGGATGCCGATCAGGATTGCGATGATCGCGATGACGACTAACAGTTCGATGAGCGTGAATGCACGTCGCATGAGTAATTCTCGTCGGGCCGATGAGCGGAAGGCCCAGAGCGTACCAAATTGCCCGGACATTCCAAGCGGAATCTTCATCGGCCAAAGTCAATGCGACATTATCCGAACGCTCGGCCGGTCTCAAGATCCACCATTTTCCACTTTTTTTCCTTGCAGAGCCGGGAAAGCACCGACCAGGCGATCTCCTCTTCGATCAGCGTGACCATGGCCTGAGCGACGGTGTCAAAGCCTTGAGGGATTTCCACGAGCATTCCGGGTCCGAAAAGACGCAGCGTGCCCATGGCGCTGGGAGGAGAGCCGTCGGGGGCGGTGTTGAAACGGGCGAAGATGTCGCTGACCTGACGAAGCGATCCGAGCGGGGCCATTCCTTCGGAGGTGGGCGCGGCGGCGTTCATAAGGACGATTTGTCTGCGTTTGGCCATAGTCCCCGAGAACCCCTTCCACGAACCCGTGCATCGCGTCGCCTTCGGCTGGCGTCGTTGTGCGCTCCGACGAGGCGAGGTGCGCGAGCGAGTAGGCGAGATCATACCTCGTCGGAGTGCTCTTCTGGGCCGTCTTCGAGACCATCACCGGGGCCGTCTTCCGCGTCGCGTTTTTCGATGAGTTCGACGGCGGTGTCGATCAATCGGCCCAGCGGGACGGGCTTGAGCAGGTAGCGATCGACGCCGACGGACTCGGCGTAGGCCTGATGGCGGCGGCCGTCGTTGGCGGTGACCATGATGACCAGCGGGCTGTCCTCGGTGCCCTTGATTTTCTCAAGGACCAGAAAGCCCGAACGGCGCGGGAGCATCATGTCCAGCACGACGAGGTCTGGCGGGTCCTCGCGGCAGATCCGTACGGCCTCGTTGCCGTCCATGGCGACCTGGGTCAGGGCTCCCTCGGCTTGGAACGCGGCGTCGAAGGATTCGAGCACGTCACGGTCGTCGTCGACGATGAGCACGCGGATTTCTTCGAGTCGGCCTTGGACTTTGGACATTGATGCACGCTCCATGTCGTTGCCGTCCTTTCGTGTCTGCGGTGCCGCAAGAGATTCCGAGAGAGATTCCTAAGACAGTAACGTCGTCAATCTTCACCGGGTTCGGCCTGAGCCTCGGCCTTGGAACTGAGCTTCGCGCCGGGCTTGGTCTCGGGCGTTGTCCTCGCTTTGGCTTCCCGGGCGAACTCGACGGCCGATCGTTCGCTGTCATCGATGACCCGGTCGATCTCGGCGGCGGTCATCCAAGGCAGGGTCCGAAGCTTTTCGATTTGGGCCTTGGGGACCGGTTTCCCGTCGCGTTCGTGGCGCGGACGACTCTTCCACATCCGGTGCATCCAGAGATACTGTTCCGGCGCTTTTCGAACCATTTGCTCCAGAGCCCTGCGGTAGCGAGCGGTGATGTAAAAAAGTGGGTCTGGGTGGTTTTTCCAGGCGTCAGGCTCGATGACGTCGGTGACTTCCATGCGATATCGGAACCCGCCGCCGTCGCGCCAGGCCTCGGGGCCTTTAAGGCGGCGGGCGGCGGCGCACATGACGGGGGCGTTGTGCTTGATGGCGAGAAGGCCGATGGCTTTGTAGGTTGAGGTGAGGCGTCCGAAGTATGGGACAAACAGCCCGCGGTCGCCAGCGTTCTGATCGGCGACAAAGGCGAGCGGATGGCCTTCCGCGAGCACTTCGTTGATCCGATTGGCGGCCCCAAACTTGTCGAGGAGTGTGACGCCGCGTCGACCGCGAGTGGAGCGTACCCACTGGTCCAAGGCGGGGTTGTCGAGCGGGCGGTAGACGGCATGCATCGGAAAGCCGACCGCGGCGATGATATAGGCCAAGAGTTCCCAATTGCCGCAATGCCCCGTCAGCAAGATGCAGCGGCGTCGGCTGAGAAGGATGTCGAGGGCGGGCCCGGCCCCGGCGGCCTCGTCCAGGGGCATGGTGATGTCCACCTTCGGATCAGCGTTTGTGCCAGTGGCGATCTCAATATTTGCCGGGAAGAGTTGTGTCTGATGAACCATCTGGGCTTGGGCTTGGGCGTTGGGCCTTTGCCGGAGGCCGACAGGTATTTCGAGATGGCTGGGCCAGTTGTCCTCATTGATGAGTCGAGGGATGTAGAGGAACTCGGCCGCGAGCCGGAAGATGTGCTCGTAACTGGCTTGGCCGCAACGCTGGACCTGAGCATCGGTCCAGGTCGGGAAGGCTTGGCGGACGTTGAGCAGGGCGCGCTCGAAGCGTTTTCGGTTGAGGGGCATGGCACCCCACCAGCCTCCGATGGCGGCCAAGGCCTCGACGGCGGGCCAGGGACCGGCGGCGAGAGGGACCGACATCAGCGTGCGCACGATCGCGGAGATTGGACTGTCATGCCAGGCGGCGGAAGTTCGGCGCGGCTTTCCCACGAGAGATTGTAGAGCGCTCAAAGAAAACTGCCCGCTCGGAGCGGGCAGTGAGGGAGTCGTTGGTTGAGAGACACGCCAAGGCTGCTTACCGGCTAATTTTGGTGCGGCCGATCAGAGTGTTGAGGCGATTCTCGTTGAGGACGGGGAGGCCGGTCTGCTGAGCCTTTTTGAGGTAGTCGTCGTAGAGCTCGATGACCCTGTTCAGGCGGATAAATTCCTGGAGGATCTCAATGGGCGAGTCAGGGCTGGGCTTGGGGGGGAGAACGGGGCGTCCGCCCAAGACGAGGAAATCGATGTCGCCAGCGAGGTCCTTTTCGACCTTGCCGCCCCAGGCTTCGATGATGGCTTGAAGGTCGTTGCGTTCGAGGGGGGTGTAGACGCCGTCGCCGTTGACGTCGAAGTTACCAAAGACTAGGAACTTATAGTTTTTGTTGGGGTCAAAGATGGCGTTGGCGACGACGTCGCCGTTCAAGATGGGGTTGCCCTTGACCTCGGAGATGATTCGGGCGGTAGAACTGCTCTCGCCGACATTGACGACTTCGATGTTGGCCTTGCCGGGGAGATAGTCGCCAGTGCGTTTGTCGGCCCTGATCGAGTTGCCGTCGGAATAGACGGCGAAGGTCATGCCCAGGCGCAGTTTTTGCTTGCGACCGATGCTGATGGTGCAGGTGCTAGCGGCGGGGTTGACGCCGATGATCTGGCCGTCGACGAGCGCGAACTCGGGCTGGCCGGTGACGACGCTCTCGGCGCTCTTGCCGCGGAGTTCCTTGACGATGCCCTGGAGGATGATGGTTTCTTCCTGGAGCTTGGCGATGCGTGAGAGGAGGTCGCTTTCTTTAGACTCGGCGTCGGCTTTGACCTGACTGACGCGGGCTTCCATGTCCTCGCGAGCCTTGTTGGTGCCCTCGCGGTAGGTCTCGACTTCTCTCTGGAAGGAGGCGACCTGAGAGGTGAGGTTGGCAACAGTGCCCTCGTGAGTCTTCTGGATGCCTTGGACACGGTCGACCTCGGACTGGAGATCGGCGAGGGCCCGGACTCGCTCAGCCTCGGCGGCCTTCACGCGGGCGGTGAGGTTCTGGAGTTCCTGAGACTGTGCGGTGACGACGCCGAGAAGGCTGTTGGCGTCGGCCCCGGGGACCGTCTTGAGCTTGTCGGTGAGGGTGGTGTAGCTGTCGCGCTTATTGCCCGAGACAGACTGCATGGTGTCTTGGAGCGACTTGCTGAGGAACCCGACGGCGGACATGCCGCCAGATTTTTTGGCCTGATCGATGATGGTGCGGATGGTGTCGTCTTGTCGTTCGCCAGCCTTGATGTACTGGTCGGTGTCGCGGGTGAGGGTCGTGAACTCGCCCTTGAGGTTGTTGTACTTTCCAAAGAAGACGACCGTGAGGATGAACAGCCCGAGGCTGAGCACGCCGAGAACGGTGAGCGTCACGACAATCCCGACACTGGCATTGGTCCGACCCGCCATGGCAAACTCCCGCGAAAGACGGAAAGAGAAAAACGAACAAGGTCGATGGTGAACAACGAAAAACGGAATAAAGCACGAATCGAAAATCGGAGGGGGGAGGGTAGGGCGATAGCGGGTCAACGTGCGCCATCGCCCGTCGATCCGTGACAGGCATCCACGACGGCCATACCTGACAGCCAAACCTGACGTCAGACCTGACGGCCATCCTCTATCGCCGGTCTACCACCTTACGCCGACCACACCCCAGCGGTTGCAGGCCTCTCTGCGAGCGAGGGAGTGTCGCCGAAAATCAGTCCCGCGTCAACTCGCGAGGGTGACTTCCGGGCTCTTTGTTGCGGATTCTGCGAGGAAAATCTGTAGGTGGTCCGGTCACGAGGTGTCGCGTGCCGAGTCCGGGGACCAGAATTCGACGAGATTGCCGTCGGGGTCGTAGAAATAGTGCGCTTCGGCGTTCATCCATTCGAGCCGGGCTGGGCCAAGCACCTCGACGCCAGAGGCTCGCACGCGGGCGAGCTCGCGGGTCACATCGGATCGAGCGATCTCGAAGGCGAAGTGAGTCGGACCAAACCGGTGGCCGGGCGGCCGAGGCGAGTGTTCCTCGAAGAGCAGCGAGCCCGAGGTGAGCCCGAGCCGTTGCGGAAGACCAGGTCTGCCAGCCCAGAACCACGCCCAGAGATCGCGCGCGGGTAGGTCCGGGACCAGACCGACGACCTCGCGATAGAAGCGCTCTGAGATCGCGACGTCCTTGACGACCAGCACGAGTTCCGAGAGGCCGAGGCTCGCCATGAGTTATGGTACGGTGAAGGTTCCGGCAAGACCCGTACATCGCCCTGATTTGTAGAGAAATAGCTTGCGTCGAGGGATGAACTTCGGTACGCTGCATTCGCGTTGGTGGTCGGTTGCTGATCTGAGGTTTGATTGAGATTTATTTGCGATTTCTTTACGATCTTTCCGGGCTCACCAGCCCGTCCAGCCCTCGGGACGCCGAAGGCTCAATAGATTGGCCCGGATCCTTGTGACCCGGGCCAATTTTTTTTCGAGAGATCTCTCGGAGATGGTTCAGCGTTCGAGGCCGCAGCGCGGATCGGTTCTATTGCCCTCTACGATCCCTCGTGGCCGACGATCCTGATCTTCCACCGCTCGATGCCGACGGGTTCTTACCCGCGAACTCTCCGCCGCCCTGGGGGACGGAGCACGATTCGGCGCGGCTGGGGCGTCTCCTACAAAAAGCCCGCGATCTGCTGCCCCGGCCGGGTGTGTATCTGATGAAGGACCACAAGGGCGTGGTGATCTATGTGGGCAAGGCCAACAACCTGCCCGACCGGGTGTCGTCGTACTTCATCGCGTCGAGGGACTTGGGGCTGAAGAAGCAGCCGATGCTGAGCGTGGTGTACGACTTTGAGATCGTGCCGTGCGAGACCGAGTGGGAGGCGCTGCTGGCCGAGAACCGGCTGATCAAGGACATCAAGCCGCGCTTCAACTCGCGGCAGATGGACGATAAATCCTTCCCGTACCTGGCGGTGACGCAGCGTGAGGATTTCCCGCGCGTGCTGGTGACGCGGAGCCCAGGAGATCCGGAGTTCAAGGGCGCACGGATCTTCGGGCCGTTCACGAACTCGGCCGCGCTGCGCGAGTCGGTCGAGCTTCTGCAGCGAGTCTTCAAGTTCCGGACGTGTAAGCTGGACATTCTCGACGGTGACGAGAAGAACAAGTTCTTCAGACCTTGCTTGCTGCACGCGATCAATCAGTGCACCGCGCCGTGCGCGGCCAAGATCGGCAAGGACGCGTACCGCGAGGACGTCAATAGATTTGTTCGTTCGTTCGATACCAAGTACACGGTGCTGATGAAGGAGCTGACCGAGGAGATGCAGGCGGCGTCGGCGGCCCAGCTCTACGAGAAGGCGGCCAGCCTGCGCGATCAGGTGAAGGCGCTCGATAAGTTGAAGGAGCGGTCGTCGCGTGCGGAAGGCTGGCAGCCGGAGACGGAGATTTCGTACGTTGAGCCGGAGAAGGCGCTCAAGAGTCTGCAGAAGACGCTGGGGATGGAGGAACCGATCCGGTGTATCGAGGGGATTGATATTGCGCATTTGATGGGCGGAGAGACGGTGGGGAGCAAGGTGTGCTTTGTAGATGGCAGGCCGTTTAAGGGTGAGTACCGGAGATATAAGATTCAGGGTAAGCCGGGTGGTGACGGCGTTGGTGGCGCCACATTTCAAAGTGGAACTTCGATTAACGATGATTATGCGAGCATCCGCGAGGTGGTGAGCCGTCGGTATCGGGAGGCCGGGGAGGGGCATGAGCTGTTCCCAGACGTGATCCTCATCGACGGCGGGTTGGGGCAGTTGCACGCGGCGATGGAGGCGTTCGAGCAGTTGCCGGTGAGGCCGCCGATGGTGATCTCGCTGGCGAAGAAGGAAGAGCTGATCTATATCCAGGCGCGAAGCGAGCCGGTGCGGCTGGGGCGGGAGAATTTAGGGTTAAAACTCTGCCAGGCGATCCGCGACGAGGCGCACCGGTTTGCGCAGCATTATCATCATGTGCTAAGGCGGAAGAAGACGTTCGAAGAGGAGTGATGCAGGAAAGTATTTGCGCCCGGAAGAGATCGGTTCTAGGTGGGTCGGATGCCGAGATTCATGGGGCATTCAAGTCGTCCTCGTGAGCAGCCCGATGATTATCAGGTGGAAAGACTTTTTCTGTCGGGCTCTTCGTCGAGCTGGAAAGGTTCGTCGCCAACTCCATGCACCACTTCGGCCCGACGATCGTTACGCCGGCGATGCTCGCGCTCACGCCGCCCATTACGGGCTTCACGCTCTTGAACGCGCCCCACGGGAGGCTCATGGGTTTCATGCCGATCCATCGCGCGAAGGTGGTGGGGGTGAGGTGCAGCGCGTTCTCGTCCACGGCCGCGTGAATACTGAAACCGAGACTGCCCATCCCAACTTTGAAGCTCTGGAAGCGACGCTCCACAGCGTTCGGTTTGCGTGGGATCGGCGGGAATTGCGCGCGCAGCCGCTTCAGCGATTGTCCCACCATCTGCATCACCGCGCCGACCACGACAATATCGGTGACGATAAAGACGACGACGAGCAAGGTGATTGTTAAAGTTGACATGCTTGCAAGAGGCTCGCGTTGAACTCAGCCAAGGCCGCCGACCAAGCGCGGCTACACGCCGATCTCGTCGGCGATTGCTTCGAATGTTGCGGCGGCGTCGGTCGGTGGCGCGTCGACGGTCGGCGCGTCGGGCAGCGGCTTGCCCTTGCTGTCGGTGAGCGCCTTGCCTTCCATGTTGCGGATCACCTTGACCGGGTTGGCAGCCTCGTGCGCGGCCATGGCGGTTTCGAGAGCTTTGCGTTTTTCTTCAGGAATCTCGGCCCATTTGCCGCGGCCTCGACACTTGGGGAAGCGCGAGCAGCCGAGCCACGGGCCTTTGAGTCCGTTGCGGAGGTTGAGCGGTGATTCGCACGTCGGGCACGGCAGGTCGGTGACGAGCGGCGGGACCGAGGGCGCCACGACCTTGCCGTTCTTGTCGATGTTCAAGAGCCCAGCGCAAGGGTTGGTCTTGTCACTGTAACGAGAGCAGCCGAGGAACGGCCCGAAGCGCCCGGTGCGTTTGTTCATCGCCCCGCCGCACTTAGGGCACGCGACGTTGACGCTCTTTGCGGCCGGGAGCGGTTTGCCTTCGCGGTCGCACGGGCACGCAAAGTCGCAGTCGGGATAGCGGCTGCAGGAAAGGAACCGGCCGTTTTTGCCGAAGCGGTACACCAGCCCGGCGCCGCATTTGTCGCACTTATATTCGGCGGGCGCGGGAACGGTCTCGGCCTTGGCGTGCGTGAGGTTTTCCATCGCCGACGCGAGGCGTTTGGTGAACGGGCCGTAGAACTTCTGGAGCATCTCGATCCAGTCGAGGTGGTCCTCCTCGACCTTATCGAGCTGCAATTCCATATCGCGCGTGTAGCCGACGTCCATGATCTCGGGAATGGCCTCGATCAGTTTGTCGGTGACGACCTCGCCAAGGTCGGTGGAGTAGAAGCGGCGTTCGAGTTGCTCAACATAGTTTCGATCTTGGATGACGCCGATGATCGACGCGTACGTTGAAGGCCGACCGATGCCCTCGCTCTCGAGCATTTTAATAAGAGATGCTTCGGTGTAGCGCGGCGGGGGCGAGCTGAACTTTTGATCGACGTGGACACCGAAGGGGTGGAGAGGTTGCTGCTCGCGGAGCTTGGGCAGGTTCTGCTCGTCGGCGGCCGTGGGCACGCCGGTGACTCTGTAGAAACCGTCGAAAATAAGCACACGGCCGCTGGCGCGGAAGGTGAGTTCGAGCGGCTTGGCTTCGGGCGCGGGGGCCCGGCCTCCCTTGATGAGGACGCTGGTCGAGTCCCACTGCGCGGGCGTCATCTGGCACGCCACGAATCGCTCCCAGATGATCTGGTAAAGGCGGGCTTGGTCGGGCTGGAGATACCGTGTTACTTTCGACGGCGGATAGTTCAGGTTCGTGGGCCGTATCGCTTCGTGGGCTTCCTGCGCGTCTTTGTTTGAAGAGGTGAAGAAGTTCGGCTTCTCGGGAAGGTACTTGTCGCCGAAGTTGGTGCCGATAAATCCGCGGACCATTTCCAGCGCGTCTTTGGAAAGGTGCGTGGAGTCTGTGCGCATGTACGTGATGAGCCCGACGGGGCCTTCGCCAGGGATGTCCACGCCCTCGTAGAGCTGTTGGGCGGCTCGCATGGTACGTTGTGCGCCGAAACCCAGGCGCGAGCTGGCGGCCTGTTGCAATGACGATGTAATAAACGGCGGCGACGGTCGCGTCGAGGTGCGTTTGGTCTCGATGCTGATGACTTTGTAAGGAACGCTCGGGTCGATGGTGCCCGTGACGGTGCGGACCCAGCGAGCCGGACCGCGGCCTTTCTTGTCTTCGACGATCGTGCCCTTGACCTTGTCGAGCCCGGCCGCGGCGGCGATGCGCGCGACTTGCGGCAGAAGATCGCACTTGAGCGGGTCGGAGAATCGAGATTGATCGCCCGCGCCCTCCTGAGAGATATCAAACTTTTCGCCATCGACTTCGACAAGTTCGGCCCGGACCGCGCCGCGTTCTCCGAGCCAGCCGTTCTGAGCCTTGAGCGACGGGCCATTGCCTTTATCGTCCTTGTGGTCGATGAACGCGGCCAAGAGCGGGGCGTGCTTGTGACCGTCGGCCTCGGTCAGGGCGAAGTCGGCGAGAATCTGCCAGGATTCGTCGGGGATGAAGGCGCGGATCTCGCGTTCGCGCTCGACGACGAGCCGAACAGCGACCGACTGGACGCGACCGGCCGAGAGCCCTCGTGCGACTTTTTTCCAGAGCAGCGGCGAGACCTGATAGCCGACGATGCGGTCGAGGATGCGGCGTGCTTGCTGGGCGTTGACGCGGTCCTCGTCGATGGGGTGCGGGTTGAGGAACGCGCGTTCGATTTCGGCCTTGGTGATGGCGGCAAACATCACGCGCTTGGCGTCGGCCGAGGCGATGCCGAGCTCTTGAGCGAGGTGCCACGCGATGGCCTCGCCCTCGCGGTCCAAGTCGGTTGCGAACCAGACCTTTCCGCCAGATGAAAGGGCGTCCTTTGAGGCTCGCTTGAGGTCGCTGATGACTTTCTCTTTGCCAGCGAGGATCTCGTAGGTGGGCTTGAAGCGGTGTTCGAGATCGACGCCGGGGACGGGCGATTTCACACCTTTGGGGTTCTTGCTGGGCAGGTCGCGAACGTGCCCGACGCTGGCGAGGACAACGTAGTCCGAGCCGAGGTACTTGTTGATGGTGCGGCCTTTGGAGGGCGATTCGACGATGACGAGGTTCTTGCCCTTGGCCGAGCCAGCGATGTAGCCGGGGTACTTCGCGCCGCCGCGTGAGCCAGCGCGAGGTCCGGCTTTGCCAGCGGCGCGTGATCGACCCGCCGCGCCGTTGGTTGCGGGCGCGGTTTCATCAGAGGCCAGTGCGCCGTCGGGTCCGGTGGCGTTAGCTTTTGGTGCTTTGGAACCGGCTGCTTTGGTCGTCCGTGATGAGCTTGAAGCCTTCTTGGCCATATCGCTGGGAACCCCTTCCGGCCGGTCACGCGAGAGCGAGCCTCGGCCTTGGTCAGACGTAGAGATAAGGATCGGGGCTCGGGATTGTCAAGCTGTACGGATTCTGGGGGGGTTTGTTCGGCAGGTGCTGATCCCGGGGGGTTTTGGCGTGAAATTAGGGTTCCGGGATCTGATTCAACCCTCATCCGCGGCGCATCGGGCTGGGGGAATGAACATCGGCCAGATTTAGGTAGTGTTCTGTGCGTATCCGCCGGAGTGTTTCGGAGTTGTACCGGTGGCGGCATTCCGAACACACCTCTTCGAGAGGTGCTGTCCGCATCTCTCGTCCTCGCGTTTCCGGCTCGCGCGGCTTATGTGCCTCCGCACGCCCGCATTACCAGACCAGCCCATTCCTCTGCCGGCGAACTCTCCGCGTCGATCCACACCGACCCGGGGGTCGGTCTCAGTCTCTTCAACCACGTTCGCTGGTTCTTTCCGAAACGCCGGGTTTCGATCTTGATCTTCTCGATCGCCTCGTCGAGCGAGCATCGGCCTTCGAACGCGGCGATCAGTTGTTTGTATCCGAGCGCTTCGCGTGCTTGCGGTCCCAGGCGGCCCGCGTCGTGGAGCGTTCGTGCCTCGTCGATGAGGCCGCGCTCGATCATTTCTTTCACGCGTGCGTTGATGCGACGGTTGATCGGCTCGGTCGGCCAATCGAGCCCGACGAGCACGCAGTCGGCGCGGTGATGGTCGGTGCGGTCCCACTGTTGTTGAAGGACGCTGATGGGTGTGCCGGTCTGGCGGTAGACCTCGAGAGCCCGGGCGGTGCGGCGATGGTCGGAGGCGTGGATGCGGGCCGCGGCTTCGGGATCGACGCGATCGAGTTCGGCACGGAGGGCGGCGAGGTCGGTGTTGCGGAGTGATTCGCGGAGAGCCGGATCGACCGGCGGGCCTTCGAAGAGTCCTTCGAGAAAGGCCTTGATATACAGGTGCGAGCCGCCGACGACGACTGGGACGCGGCCGCGGGCCCGGATATCGGTGACGGCCGCTTCGGCGCGCGCGAGCCACTGGTGAACGCTGAAGGAGTCGGTCGGTTCGACGAGGTCGATGAGGTGGTGAGGCACGCCGCCGCGTTCCTCGGCGGTGGGCTTGGCCGAGCCGATATCGAGCTCGCGGTAGACCTGGATGGAATCGGCGGTGATGATCTCCGCGGCGTCGCGGCTGGCGCGGCGACTGAGTTCGAGCGCGACGGCTACGGCGAGCGCGGATTTTCCGCCAGCGGTGGGGCCAGCGATCACGGGGAAGCGTGGTAGCGGCGGAATCGATCGGCTGAGGGGCGGCCTGCTCTCCATCATTTTTAGACGATTCTTACCATAATCTCGTCGAGCGGCTTGCGTGTGATATCGGGCACGGTACACCCTTGGGCGGGGTAGCCGACGGGGATGAGCAGGAACGGTCTTTCGTGCTCGGGGCGGTCGAGAACCTTCGATAGAAACCTCATCGGGCTTGGCGTGTGCGTTAGCGTTGCCAGCCCAGCGTGGTGCAAGGCCGCGAGCAACAGCCCGACCGCGATGCCGACGGACTCGTTGACGTAATACACGCCCTGATCGTCGTCGGTTTTCATCATTTTGAAAACGACGATCAGCCACGGCGCTTCTTCGAGGAAGGGTTTGTTGGTGTCGGTGCCAAGCGGGGCCAGGTCGGCGAGCCATTCGGGCGTGGCGCGGCGCGTGTAGAACTCGTGCTCTTCGATCTCGGCGGCGGCGCGGATCTTTTGTTTCACCTCAGGGTTGCCGACGACGACGAACCGCCAGGGTTGCTTGTTCGCGCCAGACGGCGCGGTGCCTGCGGCACGCACGGCCCACTCGATGATCTCGATCGGCACGGGCTTGGTCGAGAACGATCGCACGGTGCGGCGTTGCGTCATGACGTTGTAGAAATCGCGTGCGGCATCTGCAGGTGCGGACGCGGGTTGGTAGGCTCTGAGCGAGACAACGCGTGGCGGTGGGAACCCGGCTCGAGGTGAAGAGTTCGGCTGATCCATTGAGGAATCCTATCGTGGCATGTTTGTCGGCGAGAAGTTGGCGGCGCGAGCCGGGAACGGAGAGGGTGTGAACGCTGGTGCGGCTACGAACGCTGGTCGAGAAGGTGAGATGCGAGCGAGCGGGCCGAGGATTCTTGGGAGGATCGTGATCGCGGGCGGGAGCGGTTTTCTGGGAACGTCGTTGGCGCGGCACCTGGTGGGCGCGAGAGCCGACGTGGTGGTGCTTTCGCGTCGTGCCGGACCGGCCTGCGGGCCTTGGAATCAGGTTGAGTGAGATGCGCGATCGGTCGGGCCGCGCGCGGGATGTTTGGACGGAGCGCGAGGGCTTGTGAATCTCGCGGGTCGCACGGTTGATTGCGTGAGGACGCCCGACCATTGCGACGAGATCCCGCGGTCGCGGGTCGAGGCGACGCGAGTGTTGGGGATGGCGCTGCGAAGCGTCGCGCGTTTGATCGAGAAAGAGCCCGCGAATTTATACGCCTATGACGACGCGGGCGTCGCGTGCGATCGGCTCGGGCGATCGGACGAGGCCGTCGCGTGGATAACGCGCATGGCGGAGGCATTCGCCAGCGACATAGCGAACGGTGGGCCCGCCGGCGAGCACGTCTACCGCTATCACGCGAAGCTTGGCACGTTCCACGCCTATCGCTGGTTCAGCAACGGCGCGTCTCGTGAAGAGCTGTCAGATCTGCGGAAGGCCGAAGCGGAGATCGCGGAGACGATCCGGATCAATCCTGACGCGAACTTTGGCCGCGAGAAATACCAGTTCGCGGCGATTCGACGGTTGATCGAGCTTCCCGAACCACCGAGCGGAGAATAGCCGTCATTTCTGGCACCGTTCGTCGAAGGAGACTCTGGGAAGCCGCCGGAAATCTCTTTCGTTTCGGAGGATGCTGTTCAAGGGGTCACCGGCCTCATTGTTTAGGGCAACGCATGGGAGAGTGCGGATGTCCACTGAGCGTTGGTCGCGGCTCTCGCGCTTCATCAGGACGCTTCGGTCGTCCATCTGGCGCAGTTGCGTCTCGACGAACTGATCAAGTTTGAAAAACATTCGGCGCACCGTCAGTTCGATTTCGAATCAAAAGCCGGATGGAGGCTTCAAAGGCAAATGGACTACGCACCGCGGGCGGATGTCGAGGTTCAAACCGTTAACGATTTTTACAAAGTTCGCCGTGCGTCCGATGAATGGAACTCTGCGCGCTGGGCGCTCATGAACTCTCGTTTCGATCAGGGCAAGCATCTCGACACTTACGCAGATTTCTGACAGGGCTGGACCGACCGATCGCCGCCCTTACTCGCTCGAAACTACCGCGATCTGCATTGGATCGGCACTGGCAGTTCGGTGGCGGTCCTCGTTGCGGGTCTGAGAATCTGTCGCGGAGTCTTGAAAAGGCGGGCTCTTTCCGCCGCGGCCTCTGGCGCCGCCCGTACCTCGGAACACCGCTAGACTTCACCAACGCTCGGGGCGCGGCCGCGGAACTGTCCGCGGTCGCTGAGATGCACCCGTCGAACCTGATCCGGCTCATACCGGCGGAGGGAAGCACGCATGGCCACATCGTCTCATGGTTCCAACGGATCGTCGAAAGTAAGCACGGATTCCGCGTCCGAATCGAAATTTCGTCCGCCGAACTTCGGGGCAAGCAACCCAGGCCGGACGCCGAATGTTACCACGCCCGGTTCTTTCGCCAACGCCCCGGACATCGGTGGGCCGCGGATGTTCAGCAGCCCAGACACGCCGGGCATGCCCGCGCCGAGCGAGAAGACTGCGTGGGATTTTCTGCCCGAAGGGTGGACCGTCGAAACACTCGATGACTCGGTGCCTTATGCATCGGTGCCTCACGCCACGATGCCTTCTTCTCCATCAACTCTTGCGTTCGCCGATGCCCGAGGGCTCGTGCGTCGCGTCACCTACCCGCACGGTTTCGTCCCCATCACTCAACTCGAATACGCCCGCCTCGGCATTATCACACCCCAGATGGCCCGCGTCGCCGAGCGTGAGCCGCACTTGACCGCAACCCAAGTCCGCGACGAGATCGCGGCGGGCCGAATGGTCATCCCAGCGAACATTAATCATCTGAATTACAAGCTCGACCCGATGGCGATCGGCCGGGCGAGCAAGACGAAAGTCAACGCCAACATGGGCGCGTCCCCCGTCTCCTCTGGCACCGATGAAGAAGTCGAAAAACTTCAATGGGCCGAGCGGTGGGGGGCCGACACGGTCATGGATCTTTCGACCGGTGGCGATCTAGACGCCTGCCGCGATGCGATCATCCGCAACTCGACGGTGCCCATCGGAACGGTGCCTATTTATTCTATGATTATCGGGAAGAAGATCGACGATCTCGATTGGCCCACGATCGAAGCTTCTTTACATCACCAAGCCAAGCAGGGAGTTGATTACTTCACGATCCACGCCGGAGTTCGCCGTGCGCACCTGAAGCACGTCAAGAACCGTCTCATCGGGATCGTCAGCCGCGGCGGTTCGCTCCTGGCCAAGTGGATGCTCGTCCACAGCCAAGAGAACATTATGTACACGCGCTGGGACGACATCTGCAAGATCCTGCGTCAGTACGACGTGACCTTCTCCATCGGCGACGGCCTGCGTCCCGGTGGGCTCGCCGACGCTACCGACGCGGCACAGATCGCTGAACTGGAGACGTTGGGGGAGCTGACGGAGCGGGCGTGGAGGCACGGCGTGCAGGTCATGATCGAAGGCCCTGGCCACGTCCCCTTCGACCAGATCGAGTGGAACGCCAAGGTGCAGCGGACGTTGTGCCACGGCGCGCCGTTCTATGTGCTTGGGCCGCTGGTCACGGATATGTTCCCGGGTTACGACCATATTACATCGTGCATCGGCGCGACGGCGATGGCCTACCACGGCGCGGCGATGTTATGTTATGTTACACCTAAAGAGCATCTTGGTTTGCCCAAGAAGGACGACGTGAAGCAGGGTTGCATCGCGTACAAAATCGCGGCCCACGCGGCCGACGTCGCGCTCGGCATCCCCGGCACGCGCGACCGCGACGACGAGCTTACCAAGGCCCGGGCCGCGCTGAACTGGGAGAAGCATTTCGAGCTCAGCTTCGATCCTGACACCGCCCGCGCCTATCACGACGAGGACCTCGACGTCGACACCGACTTCTGCGCCATGTGCGGCCACGACTGGTGCAGCGTGCGGATCAGCAAAGAGATCCAAGAGTTCATGAGCGGCAAGGCCGAGGGTTTCGAACGAGTCGGCGCGAACGGCAAGCTCGGTGCGCCGATCAAGTCCGCCGCCCTCACCCCCGAGCAAGCCAGAATCCTCGAAAGCCGCGGCGTCCTCGCCCCGGAAGAAATCCACAAGCTCGCCAACAAAACCAAGAAGGCCGTCGGAGCCGACGCCGCGAAAGCGACCTGCCACAGCGATTATGTTGACCCAGAAACCGCCAAGCAGATGCAGGGCGGCGTGATGGTGCAGGTGGACGTGAGGCCGGCGCTGGGGATTGCGAAAGAGGATCGGGTGGTGTGAATGGCGATCAACATCGACTACAAAATCGCTTCGCACGGCTGGGCCACGTTCGCCCTCATCGATGGCGAACACCGGTTCACCGGCGAGAGTGGTGAGATGCTGAATCCTCTTGCCGCGTTGGCCCATTGGGCTGTCGAGTGGTCAACGGGGTTTGAGATCGCGCACATCGGGTTTGCGTTTGAACCCGGCGAGTGTCTGTCGAATGATGCGTGACGGCACGCAGATCCACTTGGAATGCCAACGGTATAACGGCACCTTTGTACTTAAGCGAGACTTTGCGTCTGCCGCCAGTTCGAACAAGCCTTTGTTCGTGGCTGAGGAGGATCACCTCTGCTTCGCCACGAACATGGGCAACTTGCTCGACCGGCTTTGGAGGGAAACACGGCATAACCGTGTACGATGCAAGCTGGCAACCTCACTCGTTTCCAATCACTGATCTTCTTCGTCTGCGTCTCTTGCTCGATCAAAGCACGATCGCACCTGAGATTCTTGAACGGTGCACATCTCACCAAAGCACCGCAGAACTCGAACTAGAGTTGCTATCGTCGCCCCTCAATCTGAGCTTTGATCGCATCTTGCGACCAATTCCAGAAGCGCATACCTACCACTAAAAAACTTGGCGAGTTGCACAGTCCGCGATTCGTCGTCGCACGCCAGTAGGTGTGGTGAGTGGAACGACAGCACGGCAAGGTCTAGGCTATGTTATCGGCAAATCATCTGGCGAAGACCGCAACGCTCCTTCAAGCGCTGAGATCAGATCAGGCAGATCGTCTCGCGCAGTCTTCACTAACTCGCCGACGTCTTGCATCCCGGATTTAATCGTCCAGCGAAACGCCCGCCAACGGAACGAACTCAAGTTAGTATCGGACCCGGTGACCACTAGCTCGTTCGCGCTCACGGCAAAGTTCGATGACTCATCGCCGCTCAGCGTTCCTAGATCGTGCATCCTCGTGGCCGTGGTCTAACAGAACACGCACCAAGTTCCGCG
>CAZIMT010000019.1:0-5602 GCA_964540295.1 uncultured Phycisphaeraceae bacterium | reverse complement strand
CTTCGATCCAGCATTGCGGCGTCATTACGTCACTTTGCATCTGAATCTCTCGAAGAGGTTGTTTCAGAACCAATGAGTAAGCAGGCGTAGAGACGAGTTGAAAACCTATCTCACTAAAACTTTGAGGATTCTGAAACAGACTCTAAAAGCCGACGAGTGCATTCGGTACGTTCGAGCATTCTCTCTCGGACATCGTAACGTGAGGGCACTTCGTGCCGCAACCCAATTTCGTGGCATCAAAAGGCCGCCAGAAGCGTTCTTAGCGCGAAACCTGATCGTTCTTGTGCGGTACCATCTCTCATGCGTGCCATCGTCGTCGAGCGTAAGGGTTCCCTCGTCTCCCTCAACATCGTCTTCAAGGCCGACTGGCCCGACCTCGCCGCGCCCAAGCCCGGCCACGTCGCCGTCAAAACTCTCGCCTCCGCCTTCAACCAGATGGACCTCTGGGTCGGCCGCGGCGTTCCGGGTCTCGACCTCGCGTACCCGCGCGTCTCCGGCTGTGATTCCTGCGGCATCGTTCAAGCAGTGGGGGAGGGCGTCGACAGCGCGTGGGTCGGCAAGCGTGTGATCGTGAACGCGGCCGTGCGCGTGCCGGAGCGTGCCCGCCCCGGCGACCCGCCCAACTCCACGCTCGCGCCAAACTACGAGCTTGTCGGCGAGCACCATTTCGGAATGCACGCCGAGATGTTCGCGATCCTCGCCGACAACTGCGCGGTGGTCGCCGACGATCAAGACCCCGTCGAGGCCGCGGCCTTCGGGCTGTGCGCGCTCACGGCGTACTCGATGATCGTCTCCAAAGGCCAGCTTCGTCCCGGCCAGACCGTCCTCATCACCGGCATCGGCGGCGGGGTCGCGACGGCGGCGCTCGCGATCGCCAAGCACTTCGCGTGCCTCGTCGCCGTCACCAGCCGGCATCAGTGGAAGCTCGACAAAGCCAAGGCCTTGGGCGCCGACCTCTGCGTCCTCGACGACGGCGGCGACTGGTCCAAACAAGTCCGCGCCTGGACCAACAAACGCGGCGTCGATATGGCCGTCGATTCCTCTGGCAAAGCTACGCACCTGAACTGCATCAAGAGCCTCGCACGCGGAGGCGCGTACGTCACACCGGGCTGCACCAGCGGGCCTGACGCCGCAACCGATCTCGCGCGGATCTTCTGGAACCAGCTCCGCGTGCTTGGCTCCACCATGGGGAGCAACGACGAGTTCCGCGAGGTCGCGGCCTTGTTCCGTGCTCGCAAACTGCTCCCCGTCGTCGATCAGGTCTTCACGCCCGAGCGCGCGGTCGATGCCTACAAACGTCTCGAAAGCGCCGAGCAGTTCGGCAAGATCGTCGTGCGCTGGGCGTAGCGCGAGCGGTTGTCGCTGAGCATCTTCAAACCGCGACGAGCCGTTGATCTTGTCGCGGCCTACCACGTCACCTACGGGCACATCGACCTATCGTTCTTTCCCATGTCTCACAGTCGCACCGTACCCGTCGCCCTCGTCAAGAAGCCTCACGCCACGCCCGGCGACGCCGAATATGTCCTGGGTACAGGAATCGAAGAGTCTGTCCGCCTCGGGCTGCAGCACCGGCTGTGGTCGTCGTCGGCGCACGACCTGTGGGAGCGGGCCGGGATCCAGCCGGGCATGACCGTCCTAGACGTTGGCTGCGGCCCGGGCCACGCCAGCATGGACATGGCCCAGATCGTCGGGCCGGGCGGCAAGATCATCGCCATCGACGAATCTGTCGTCTTTCTCAAGCAGCTCAACGAGCAGGCCAAGGCTCGCAAGCTCACCAACATCGACCGCGTCCTCGGCGACGTGCAGAACCTCGACAAAGCCATCCCGGGCAACGACGGCTTGATCGACATGGCCTACGCACGCTGGGTCTTCTGCTTCCTCGCGCGCCCCGAGGACGTCATCAACGGCCTCGCTCGCCTGCTCAAGCAGTTCGGCGTCGTCGCCATCCAAGATTACTTCAGCTACGAGTCCATGACCATGGCCCCGCGCCGCGACATCTTCACCAAGGTCGTCAAGGCCATCGCCCAGAGCTGGCGCGACCAAGGCGGCGACCCCGACATCGCGGCCCGCCTGCCGGGCATGCTGCGAAAGAACGGCTTCAAGGTCAAGCACATCGCCGCCAGCGAACGCATCGCCCGCCCCGGCTCCACCATGTGGCACTGGCCCGCATCCTTCTGGTCCACGTTCCTGCCCAGGCTCGAAAAGCTCGGGTATATCACATCGGCCGAGCACGAGGAGTTCATGGCGATGTGGACGACGGCGGGGGAGGATAAAGATTGCTTTGTGATGCTGCCGCCGGTTTTTGATTTGATTGCGATTAAGACTTGAGCGGGATGTTTTGATGAAGAAACCAAGATCGGTGGGAACCGATCTTAGTAGCTCGAAGTCAGTGCCACCCCGCCGTTTCCATTGCTTCCACGCCACGGCTCGCAGCCGTCGCTTGATCCCTGAGTCTCGGTCGTGTAGCACCGACGGTGTCTCGCAGAACCCGAAGTAGCCGATGCACCCCGCCCGATCACAGGGCCGAGCCTGGCGAGCATAGTGCGCTGACGCCAGAGGGAGGGGAATCCCCTTCCTCCGGCACCCCCATCCCCAACTGCCATCTGGTTAGCTCAAAAGAGCTGAGACTGCGCCGCTTCCTGCTCGATGCGGCCCTTTGCCAACTCACAGTATTCGCTGCTGGCGTCAATGCCGATATAGCGCCTTCCAAGCTCGCGGGCCACTTTGCACGTCGTACCGCTCCCGCACATTGGATCGAGGATCAGGTCCCCCTCGCTCGACCAGGAGCGGATATGGTCGCGTGCGAGCTGGCACGGGAATGGTGCGGGGTGACGCTTCGCGTCTTGGTCTTCCTTGTTCTTGCCTACCACATATGACCAGATGTTCCCACGGATCTTTTCCGACTTCACGGGATTTGCGAGCTTAGTACGCTTTTGGTCAGCTTTGGAGTAGTTTTTATAAGTCGTCCCGTTCAACTCTAGGCCTGCGTGAAGGCACTTCTCCATCAGTGGATTGTGGGTCCGCACGACGCCTTTGCTGAAGACGAACATGTACTCAAATTCATTGCTGTACCGGAGACGGTAGATTTGTGGTACAGGGTTTCTCTTTCGGAAGATCATCGTGTCGTGAAGATTGAAGCCGGTCTGCTTGAAGAACAGGGCCTGTCGGAAGCTCGTCCCCGTCTCGCTTCCTTCAATGGTCGCGTCGGCAACAACCCACACCACGACGCCACCAGAGCGCACTACTCGGTACAGTTCTTTCGCTATGTCCTCAAAGGGGAATTTGTAGCCCTTATACTCTCGCAGGTTGTCATAGGGCGGCGAGGTCAGCACCATGTCAACGGATCCGCTGTCGAATTGGCGAAGCACGTCCCGACAGTCCCCGCACACGATTTGGTTCTCGAAATCCGACATGGGCATGTCTCACCTGATTCCAAATATGCCGCTGTCGGCAACCGCCTTGATGACTTTGATCCTGCTCTCAATCCTGTGAACCTTGACGAGGGCCAGCAGGGCTTCCTCGTGGCTCATCCGCATGATCCTCTCTCGCTCAGAAGCCAAGTATGTGAGGGCCTCTTCCTTCACTGCTGCTACCGATTCGGTCGCAGCCTGCTTTTCATCCGCCCACAGTCTGTCGATCTCGGAGGCAAACCCGAGCATCGCTCTGTTGAGCATGGTCCAATATGCGACCGCGTCCTTTGAGGGATTCATGCTCGCTATGGTCTTGAGCACGGTGTTGAGGAGTCTCTCTCCCTGCTTGGCGCTGGTGCGTATCGCGTAGGTGACGAGCACCGATAGATGCGAATACGTGAAGACGCAGACGTTCTGTGAACTCGCTTGCTCGTATATCTGGCTTGAACGCTGCTGGAGCTGATGGATTGGACATACCACCATCGCAAACTCCTTTCCGCGCTTCTATCCGTGCATCGCCTGAACCTTGAAGTCTTTCTGGTTCTTCGCTGTGCGGCTCAGCCGGAACGCCTTCGCATCGGCAACCAGACTGTACTCATCGGCGAACACCTCGACGTCGGCGGCGTCGCCGCGCTCCTTGATGACGAGGGCCCGTAGTCCGAGGCACTTGAAGGCTTCGCACAGCAAAGAATCCGTGTACTTCGAGTAGAGCTTCTCTTCGCTCGAATCATGGCCATACGACTCGGGAATGTTGCCGCACAGGCGAAAGTGGTCGATCAGGCTGGCGCTCCCGAACTTGGTGAGTTCGTCTTGCAGTTCCTTTTCGAGCCTGCTGGAGTCGTCGCCGAAGTCACCACTCAGCTTTCGAATTTCCTCTACCCAGAACGCCCGTCGCGTCAAGACGTCTTCAGTAATCAGTCTGGCCATGCGGATCCTTGCTTCGAATTCCCACCGTCTGGTGATTGCCGGAAGAGTACGGACATTCCGCTTCATCCGCCACCGGGCAGCTGAGGCAGTGGCCCTGCACCTGAGACCGCCGGCCTGTCGGGCCGCTCACGCTGCAACTGGGGAGCTCGTTCGGCCTCGCTCCCCGCCCGCCGCGCTTCAACCTCTATTCATCCCCCCACCTGACGGGTCATACATCCCCCCACGGGGACCGCGATATCGCTGCGGCGCAGAGAGACACACAACATCGCACCCTCCCTCCCCGATGGTGGATCAGGTAGTTGGGGGGTGCCGGACGTGATCCATTGGGTTCTGCCTCCGCCGCCACCCTTAAGCGTCACCCCGGCGGCGTGCAGTTGCCAATGTCCTTGACCGTCGGAGGGCGGGGGAGGGGGAAGGGCCGTCGAGCCAGTTCACCTTCCAGCCGTCTTCGAGGATAATGATGGCCCGCGAGCCAGCCGGAACCCACGGCGGGCTGGCACTGGCTTCGTGCCACTGAGGTCGCCCGCGTTGACCTCTGAACTTCTGAACGCACCGTAGCGACCTCAGTGTTCCTTTGGTCTGGATGCCCTTATCTCGGATCGAGCGATATTGGTGACAGGGTTGCCCAAGCACTGAAGTCGCCATCGGTGGTGCTGGAGTTCGTTGGCACCCGTGCGCCGACTTCAGTAGCGCGAGACGAAAGAACTCCCAAACCACCGGAACGGCCTCGATCTCGCTGACCCTTCACTCTTGCCGCCGAATCGCGCTCGTATCGAACGGCCCAATCGCCTTCCGCCTCTCCCCCAAAACTCACCAAAAACCGCCCTACCATCCCCGGCAATGCCAGAACCTCTGCAAATTCGTAACTTCTCCATCATCGCCCACATCGACCACGGCAAGTCCACGCTTGCCGACCGGCTGCTCCAGGCCACCAACGCCGTTTCCGCGCGCGAGGCCAAGGCTCAGATCCTCGATTCGATGGACATCGAACGCGAGCGCGGCATCACCATCAAGGCCTCGGCCGTGACGGTCATGCACCACCACACGCCCGGCGAAAAGGCCGACGAGCTGGAATCCGACGCGGCCGAGAGCTCCGCGAACCCCGACGCGTCTGGCAGCGGCGGCGAGGGCATCCACACCCACGGCACGCAGCTCTACATGCTCAACTTCATCGACACCCCCGGGCACGTCGACTTCAACTACGAGGTCAGCCGCGCCCTCAAAGCGTGTGAAGGGGCCATCCTCGTCGTCGACGCCACCCAAGT
>CAZIMT010000018.1:0-30548 GCA_964540295.1 uncultured Phycisphaeraceae bacterium | reverse complement strand
TCGTGATTCTCTGCCTGTCAGTGTATCTGCCCGGGCTGTGGTCTCTTCCCGCGATCGACCGGGACGAATCGCGGTTCGCGCAGGCGAGCCGGCAGATGTTCCAGTCGAAGGACTTTGTGGTTCCCAAGGTACAGGATCGTCCCAGGCTGAACAAGCCGCCGCTGATCTACTGGGCTCAGTGCGGGGCGTTGTGGGTGCTGGGCGATGACGGGCGGGCGCACGGGGGGATCTGGGTGTATCGCTTGCCCTCAGTGCTCGCGGCCGTCGCGACGGTGCTGCTCACATGGCGGCTGGGCCTGCGGATGTTCGACCCGCGTGCCGCGTTGCTCGGGGCTGCTTTGCTGGCGGTGTGCCCGATGGTGGTCTGGGACGCGCACCAGGCGCGGGCGGACCAACTGCTGCTGACAACCGTGGTGCTGACACAACTGGCGCTCTGGCGCGTATGGCGCGATCCCGGGGGACGGACCTGGCCGATCGTGTTCTGGATTGGCATCGGGCTCGGGATCATGACCAAGGGGCCGATCACCCCGCTAATCGCGTTGTTGACGAGCATGGTCGTGTCGGTGCTGGGCGGTGGATGGGCTTGGACTCTGAGACTGCGGCCGATGGTGGGGGCGGTGATCGTTGCGGCGATGGTCGGGCCTTGGGTGTACGCCGTGGGCGGACGTGTCGGCTGGTCCGCGTACGTGTCGATCGTGAGCGATGAGGTGCTGGGGCGGAGCGCGGTGGCGAAGGAGGGGCACTGGGGGCCGCCGGGGTATCACTTGGTGGCGACGTTCGTGCTGTTCTGGCCGGGTGTTTTACTTACGGTCGGCGGTTTGGTGCGGGCGTGGCGGAGGGGCGTCGGGCGATTGCGGCGCGGGGCTGATGCCTCGCCGTTCGCTCGTCGCCGCTCGGAGTTGTTCTGTCTCGCGTGGATCATCCCCGCGTGGACCGTGTTCGAACTGGTGGGCACCAAGCTGCCGCACTACACGATGCCGCTGTACCCGGCGCTCGCGTTGCTCTCGGCCCGGGCAGTGCTGGCGGCGACGGCGCGAGGCGGATGGGAAAGGTTCGGGATGGGAACTCTGCTCGCCAAGCTGGGCATCGCGGCCTGGCTTGGCGTTGGGGTCGTGCTGGCCGCGGCTCCGCTGGTGGTCGTGCTCGTCTCACGAGACGCGTCGTACCTCGCGTGGAAGCACGACGCGCTGATCGTGGCGCTGTGGTCGTTGCCTGCGTGCGGGGCGATCTGCGTTGCGGCACGGGCGATCGATCAACGGAACGTTCTGAAAGCGCAACTCGCTTCGCTGGTCACTGCGGCATGGAGCATCGGCGTCATGGTGCAGATCGCCATGCCAGCAACCCCTCTGCCGTGGGTGAGCGAGCGGGTGATGGCCGCAATTGCCCAGATCGATCCGCAGGGGACCAGGCCGATCGCAAGCGTCAAGTTCCACGAGGACAGCCTGGTCTTCGCGACGCGTGGCCAGCTTGCAAAGATCAACGCGGAGGGAGTGCGCGAGTGGATCACCGCCAACCCCACCGGCCTCGTGATCCTGCCCGAAGAAATGCTGCAGGATTCTGAAGACTTACTCGCGATCGCCGCAGATTCCGGCGAAGGCTGGCCTGCGATTGTCGGGTACAACTATTCCGTCGGCAAACGCGTACGGCTGGTTCTTACCGAAGGTCGCGGGGTTGGTGGCGCAGAGGTTTCGACCGAGGGTCAACGCGATGAATGAGCCTCACGAAGAGATCCTCCGCGGCCTGCTCGTCATCGACAAAGAGCCCGGGTTCACGTCGATGGACGTGTGCGCGATCGTGCGCCGGAAACTTCGCCGCGGCGGCGCGCCCAAGCGCGTGAAGGTCGGGCACGGCGGAACCCTCGACCCGCTAGCGACAGGCGTGCTCGTCGTGCTGGTCGGCAAGGCGACGCCGCTGTGCAACGTGATCATGGTCGGGCGGAAGGAGTACGTCGCCAAGGTCGATCTCGCGCGCATTTCGACGAGCGATGACCTCGGCGGAGTGGTCACAGACGTAGCGGTGAGAGCGCCGCTCACGCGTGAAGTCGTCGAGCACGCGTTGACAGCGTTCGTGGGCAAGATCCAGCAGAGGCCGCCAGACTTCTCCGCGATGCACGTCGGCGGCGTGCGAGCTTACCAACTCGCGCGGCGCGGCGAGACCCCGATGCTTAGCGACCGCGAGGTTCACGTTCACGAGATCGAAACGATTGCGTACGAATGGCCGACGCTGACAATTCGGGTGCTCAGTGGCAAGGGCGTGTACATCCGGAGCATCGCGCGCGACCTTGGGAGGGCGCTGGGCGTAGGCGGGTTGCTCAGCTCGCTGCGGCGCACGCGAGTGGGGGAGTTCACGATTGAGCGAGCCTTGACGCTCGGGGCGCTTCCCGACCAGCTGGATCAGAAGGATTTGATACTGGTGCCCGAATCGCTCACGGTCGCTGCCCAGAAAAATTTATCTCCCGGTGAGCCGCAGCCGAACGAGTAAGGATTCGGCCTGCGACTTCGTCTCCGCACGAACGTTCAGGCTCGTACCAGAGCGCCAGAACACGAAGCCTTCGGGCACGGATTCCAGGCGGGACGACGAGGCAAGCCCTACAAGAATCGCGGGAAGGTCGGTGCCGCGGCACGGCAGCTCTCGGCGTGATTCCTCGGTGCCGGGTTCTAAAAACGCCTCGATCAGCGTGAGCGACACGACCCCGATCTCCGCCAGCGCCCCAGCAAGGTTGATCGCTTGTTCGCCGAGCGTGGCCCCGGGGATCACGAACGAAGTAACATCGTCGGCGTTCACGGTCGAATCTCTTCGCGTGAGCGTGCCGATGATGTTGATGAAGGAGCGTTGGAGCTCGACATCGGCGTGCTGGCCGCCAGCGTGCCGGGAATCAGCGCGGGCGTCCAGATTTCGGCCGGGTCTTGGCCGTCGTTCAGGCGGCGAAGCAAGATGTAAAGAACCGTGGACCCGCTGTAGTAGAAGCTGAGCATGAATGCGGTGACGAGCGCGGTGGGGATGGCGACCCAGAATGAGATGATGCTCGCGCCGGTGCTCCATGTGCCCGTGAGCTCGCCGGTGTTCTTGACCATCGCGGACGCCTCGGTGCTCGCCATACCGGTCGCGCCGAAGGCCGTGATGTTCAGCGACAGTCCCACGATCAGCCCGAGCACGCTCGCGACGGCCCACAACTGGACGAGCAGGATGGCCGCGTACATCACGAGCCGCAGCGGGCTGGCGATGACATACGCATAGGCTCGCTGCATGGCGTCGATCGCGTCGGTGTTCTCGCAGACCACGGCCGGGGTGAGAAGGCACTGCCCGAAGGCGTACCCGACCAAGATCAGCGCCGCCGCGAAACCGCCCGCGAGAAAAAGCGGGTACAACGCCGCGCCCAACAGATTGATCCCCTTCCAGTTCAACAGAACCCACCCGCCGATGCTTAGCGCCGCGAGCAGTAACCCGACGATCACGAGCGGCGCCAGCGCCGCCCCGACCAGCGAGTTCCGACGCCGCAGCGCCATGCCGAGCGCCTCGGTCCACGAAAGCATGAAGCACTGCGAGAACTCGCACGCGACCATGCGGCTGATGGCACCGCCGCCAATAGCGAAGACCGGCAGCGTGACGAGCGTCAGACCGATGGCCCACGCAGGGTGCTGGGTCACGAGTTCCGCCGGAATCCGGAAGAGAAACTGAGTGACGGCGGAGAGAGCACCGACCAGAAGCCCCTCCGCAAAGGCGACACGCAGAGTGTCGGTCGCGGAACGAAAGATGCTCGCGGCGTCGTTCAGGAACCGGTCGCCGCCGAACTTCGGCCAGAGCGCCGGGGCACGCCAGATCAGCGCGACAATCAGGAGCGTGAAAAAGGCCAAGAGAACCCGCGCGGGACGGAGCGCCATCGGCGCGGCCCGCAGGAGCTTGGTCCAGAGCAGGTCGTCGGTGAGGTCTGCCAGCCGCAGCGGGCGCGTGAGGTGCTCACGCCGCCACAGGCCGGGCGGCGGGGAGGACATTGACCCCGACAGCGACCCCGATAAGCCTGCGGCGGGCGAAGATTTCGATTCTGACGAGTGGTCCATGAGTGTCTTCCGTGATGAGCGAGGGCCGCCTGAAGGTCGCCCTCGGGTTCGTCGCTCGGCCTGCGCAAACGCTCAGGACTGCGATCGGGCCGCAGTCAAGCTCGTGCTTGAGTCAGGCCGCCAAGCCCGCCCCGGCTCAGGTACGACCTTGCCACAGCGTATCACACCGCTCGGAACAGCCCCGAGTCCTCCGACCGGATTGGCACCGGGCATCCGTGGGTACGCGAAATGAATGTGAGAGGCTGGGTTGCTCTGGCGGGGCGGGGATCCGATGATCTACGGATGAAAGACGATACGAGAATAGTGAGCGAGGTCCTCGAGATCGCGGCGGACACCACGTCGCCGCGCGAGCACGGCTCGATCATTGATTGGAAACCGCTCCTCTATTGGGGCTGTGCGTTGTTCGCGCTCTTCGTGCTCGGGCCGATCGCTGGCTCGCTGATGGGCGGTTTGCACGGGCTGGACGGTCGGTCTGCGGTCACGCCTCTCACGTCGTCCTCGATGGCGATGGGGATGCTCAAGGCGGTGGCGGTGCTCGCGATCGCGGCGGCGGCCGGGCTCCTGGGTTCACGGCTCTTTCACGCACGCGACGGACTGACGTTCGCGGGGTTGGTCGTCGCCTGGGCCGCGTACCGCACCGGCGCTCCCGACGAACTTATCAGGCACACGCAAGCTCCTTCACTTCTCTGGCGGCTCTCCGCCGAGGGATTGATCCTCGGCCTGCTCGGCGTCGTGCTGTGCGTGTTCGTCGTCTCGGCTCACCGGCATCAGGGCAGCGAGGCCCAGAGCAACCGAGGCCGGGCCGAGCGCGACGGAGAATCGATGAGCGCCATGCTGACGTCCATCGGGGCAGCGGCCGGTGCTGGCGCGATCGTCGGCGGGGTGGTGGCCTGGCTGATCGCGGTGGAAACTTTGAAGTTGCAGACCATCGCGGCGACGGCCTGCGCGGGGATCGCGGCCGGCTCGGCGGCTCAGCTGGTGATCTCGGCCATGCCCGGCGCCGCGGCCAGCTATCGGCGGACCTTGGTCGCGGGGGCGTGCTCGATGGCGATTCTGGCGACGGTCGGGCCGGTGTCGGCGCTCGCAGCCAACGGCTCGACAGGAGTTCTGCGAGCGGTCTACACCGGTAATTATTTCGGGCTGGCCGCGCCGCTCGCGCTCGACTGGGTAGCCGGAGCCCTGCTCGGACTGCCCCTAGGATTATCGTGGTCGGGCTCGATGATCGAAAAACGGCAGGCGTAACCGATCGGTCTAGCCCGAATCTAAAAGAAGGTGAGGGCCGAACCCTGCGCCGGGGGTGCTTCGACCTTTCGACGCCCCAACGACCCACACGCCCCAGCCCCACCCACATCGCTTCAGAAGCGAATCGCGTATCACTTTGAACCAGAGGGCTCTCATGCCAACCAAGCCAGTTTCCCGCTCCAGCAAGTCTCCGACGATCAAGCCCGAGAAGCTCTTGACCAGCAACGGACACGCCAAAACGGCGCCCAGCCGGAGCCCCAAGCTAGCCGCGCCCGGCACTCTCGCGAGAATGCCCGACGTCCAGGGCAGCGCCGACCAGCGGAACATCGCCATTGATCGCGTCGGCGTGAAGGACATCACCTATCCCATCCGCCTCCGCACGCCCGACGGCGGCGAGCAATCCACCGTCGCCTCCGTCAACATGTACGTCGCCTTGCCCCATCACCAGAAGGGCACGCACATGAGCCGGTTCCTAGAGGTCCTCAACGAGCAATCCAGCGCTCCCATCCGGCCCGACCGCATCGGCGAGCTCACTCGCGCGATCTGCACGCGGCTCAACGCCGACGAGGCCCACTTCGAGGCCTCGTTCACGTACTTCATCCAGAAGCTCGCGCCCGTGACCAAACAACCCGGGCTCATGGACTACCGAGTCACCTTCGAATGCTCCGCCAACGGGGACACCGACTTTATCATGGGCGTCTCGGCCCCGGCGACCAGCCTCTGCCCCTGCTCCAAGGAGATCAGCGCCTACGGCGCGCACAACCAACGCTGCCGCATCGAGGCCAAAGTTCGCTTTAAGGGCATGCTATGGATCGAGGAATTGGTGACCATCCTCGAATCCACGGCCTCGAACCCTGTCTTCGCCGTGCTCAAGCGCCCTGACGAAAAATATGTCACCGAGCGAGCCTACGACAACCCCAAGTTTGTCGAGGACATCGTCCGCGATCTGGCGTTGTCTCTGAACAAAGAGGACCGGATCACGTGGTACTCGATCAACTCAGAGAACTTCGAGTCGATCCACAACCACAACGCTTACGCGCAAATTACCCGCGATAAGCGGTGAACCGTCAAGGCCTCGGCGACCCCAGCCGCACGATTAGTAGCCCATTAACGACCCAAACATTTCATCGAAAAGCAGTTGCTCGTCGCCCGCCCGCGCGACACGTTCACGAGCATGAGCACCGCCACCAAAAACCCGCCCGCCGTCGTGCCACCAGTCGGCCCACGCACGTCATCGAACACCAGACGGGTCTCAGGCCGACTGGTTTAAGAGCCCTTGGGTGTCATGCAACCCGCCGAAGTGACCGGCACGAGTCGCCCCCCAACCCCGGCACGAACGGTTGTTCGGGGAAGATAGTCGGGCGACTTCTGGTACCGCGCAGGGGAGGGGCTCGGGGCACCCGGCATGCCCGCTTTGAGCAGGCATGACTTGGGAAGCGTTGGGCTCGTCGATATCTGCTTCGAGCGACAGACTTGCCAGCTGCCCGTCCCTTTCAGTTTATCTCTTTGCCTTCACTGTTGCACCCGACCGCCGTGCCAATCCATTTGGCTCGGTTTGCCCCATCGAACGGTCCATCCACCGCCCCAGCACTCGCCAGGTCACAAACCCGATGACGGCCAAGCCAAGCAGGAACAGCGGGAACGACACCCACCACGGGATGCCCTGGGTCATCATGGTGAACTCGGACATGCCGCCAATCCCAGCCAGCACGCCTAGCGGAAGGAACACCACGTTGATGACGGTCAGGTTCTTCAGCAACATGTTCATATTGTTGTTGATAATGTTGCCGCGCGCATCCATGAGGCCGGAGAGGACTTGAGAGTAAATCGCGGCCTGGCGGGCGCACTGGGTGTTCTCGATCACCAGGTCGTCCAGGAGCCGGGTGTCTTCGGTAGAGAAGCCAATCCGTTCCGCCGTCGCCCGGAGCCGCGAAAGCGCCCCGCCGTTGGCTTCGATGGCGTTGACGTAATAGACGAGGCTCTCCCCCAGCGCGAACATCCGCAGCAAGTACTCGTTGCCGATCGAAGCGTTCAACTTGGCTTGCACCTCCCGGGACATCGCCTTGATGACGCGCAGGTGCTCGATGTAGTGGTGCACCACTTCCAGCAACTCTCGCAGCACGAGTTCGTGCAGGGAGCCAACCGGCCGCGTTCGCTTGCGTCCCAAGGTCGGACCTTCGTTGGCCGTCACGATTGTGAGCCGGTCCTTTTGAAGGACCATGCCGACCGACGACACTTCAAACAACCCGGCAACGCGGAAGGATGCCGGATCGGGCCGCTTCCAGAATATGAGCGTGTGGTCCCCCTCGACTTCGACGCGAGGGACTTCCTCCGGGTCTAGCGCCGAGTTCAGCGTGTGCTCGTCGATGCCGCAAGAAGCCATCAACTCGGCACGCTCCTCGGGCATCGGGGCGGTGTAGATGCGAATGGGTCCGCCAGCCGTCTCCACGACACGGCCTTCTTGAATACTGAAATCTTGGCGCATGCGTTCTCCCGTCGAGTCTAGGGTAGAGCGCGAGGTGGCACTGACTTCGCGGCAGGCTGGCACTGACTTCGTGCCACTGAGATCGGTTCCTACCGATCTCAGTATCTTCGTTGCGCGGATGTTCTGAGTCAATCGTTGCGGTTCGGCTGGTGCCATGGCACGCCGATGGCGCGAGGCTCGAGCGCACGAAACCGAAGGCACACTGAGGTCGCTCGGGCGCGTTCAACGGTCCGAGGACCACCGTGGTTGCAGCGGGCGGCGTGCCCGCTGCTTTGAGGAGAAATGGCTTGGGAAGCGTGGGCTCGTCCATTCCCGCTCCCAGCAGAGGGCATGCCACCCGCCGCAACCGCGTCGCTGGCGGCCTTGCTGGTTCATTCTTGCTCCGCCGATCTCGATCCAGCCGACTTAGTATCCGCCGAGCGGTCGTTCTCTGCCCACACCTCACGCACCCCGGGCGCTCGGCAAGGATGCCATGTTTTTCGACAAGGTCCAACAACTCTTTCCGAGCATGTTCCACCGGCGGCTGCTGCTGCTGGCGGCGATGATCCTGCTGTCCATGGCGCTGCTGGTGCTCAAAATCGGGCACCTCACGGTGGTGAAAGGGTCGGAGCTCAAAGCTCAGGCCGAGGCCAGGCTGGTGCGGCATCAATGGACGCCCACCGTCCGCGGGGAGATCCTCGACCGCAAGGGGCGCGTGCTGGCTCGTGATCGCGCCAGCTACGACGTCGCCCTTTCGTACCCCATGCTCGCTGGTGAATGGGCCAAGGACCGTGCTCGCGCGTTCGCGAAGTCGTTCTACCGCGAGCAATGGCACGACCTGAACAAAGATCAGCGGCAGGAGCACGTTGAGCGCGCGCTGCCGGTCTACATCGAGCACGTCGAGAACACGCTCGATGAACTAGCCCGGCTCGGCGGCCTTACGCGAGCAGACCTGGACGCGGCCTGCACGAAGATCCGCGACGAGGTCGAACGTATGCAGGCCCAGATCGTGCGCAAGAACCGCGACGACGAACTCAAGGCGGCGGGCGAACGCGGCGAGCTGGTAACGCCGGAACTCACCAGCGCGATCGAGAAACGAGTCAACCAGCCGATCCGCGAGATGAAGATCCCGCACCGCGTGCTCTACCGCCTCTCTGATCAGAGCGCCCTGAATCTCCGGCTCGAACTCGACGACCAGACCGAACTGACGCCGCTGCCGGGCGAGACAGGGCCGCGCGAGAAAGACCTCGTTGATCGCCTGCCCGGCGTCAGCGTGTTCGACGCGGGCGACCGCGAGTACCCCTACGAATCGCAGAGGGTCACGATCGACTTCGCGAACTTTCCGACGCCGCTGCGCCGTCGGCCTGGGACCGCGATCCGCGTGGATGGCGTCGCGTCGCACATCTTGGGATGGATGCGTGACGACGTTTTTAAAGAGAACAACGACGCACGCAAGGAGTACTTGCGACTCAACCTCGCCGCTGATAAAGAAGCCAGGCTGTCGCCAGCCCGAGACACAGAGTCGGACTCCTCCGAATCGCGAGGTATTGATCGCGGCGAATACCGCGACGGCGACCGAGTCGGCGAGTCTGGTGCCGAGGCGGGTTACGAGAACACGCTCCGCGGCCTGCGCGGGTGGAGGACCAGGCAGCTCGACACCGATTCCACGTCGGTGCTCGAAGCCAAGCCGGGCCGCGATGTTCGGCTGACGGTGGACATCGTGCTCCAAGCGAAAGTTCAGGCGATCATGGACCCGATGGTCGGGCTGGCGATCGTGCAGCCTTGGCACCGCGTCAATAACGAGCCCGCCAACCCGACCATGCCCGACGGTACACCCATCACAGGCTCGGCCGTGGTGCTCGATGTTGATACCGGCGAAATCATCGCGATGGTGTCGACGCCCGAGATGCCGCGCGCGACGATGAAGGACTCGTTGCCCCTGTGGGACCGCGACGTGGTGAATCTTCCGAAGGTCAACCGCGCGATCAACCGCGGCTACCCGCCCGGGTCCATCGTCAAGCCGCTGATCTTGTGCGGCGCAGTGGAGCGCGAGGTTTACGCGCTTAATCAACACATCGCCTGCACCGGGCACCTGTTCCCCAACGATCCGAACACGAACCGCTGCTGGATTTACAAACATTTCGGCACAACGCACAACGACCAGCTCGGGCACGACCTCGAACCGACCGAGGCCATCATGGTCTCGTGCAACATCTTCTTCTTTACGCTTGGCAAGCGGCTGGGTGTAGACGGCATCGTCGGCACCTACCGTGACTTCGGCGTGGGCAGCTCGTTCGGGCTGAACATCGGGCCCGAGTACGCTGGCGCGCTCGGCAAAGGCCGCGGCGGGCAGGGCTTGACGGCTGGCGATTCCATCCAGATGGGCATCGGCCAAGGCCCCGTGACGTGGACGCCGCTGCACGCCGCTCAGGCATATGCGACGCTCGCCCGCTATGGGTTTGTAATCTCACCGCGGATCGATCGCGACGCGCCCAAGTCCGAGCCCGTCGATCTGAGGCTTGACAGCCGGGCCGTGTCCGCCGCTCTCGAAGGCCTGCGCCGTTCGACCAACGAGAACCTCGGCACCGGTAATCATCTCACGTTCAGCGGTACGCTCGAGCCGATCTTCAACGCCCCCGGCGTCGACGTGATCGGCAAAACCGGCACCGCGGCCGCACCGCGGATGTTTGCGCCGCGACCAAAGCTCGTGAGCTCCGACCCGAGCGGCGACGGCAGCGATAACAGTGACGACCGCCCATCAGATCACGACGGAGTGAACCCCACAGTTCAGCGCGCCGCGCCAGACCTGCTTCGCGCGGGCGACCACTCCTGGTTCGTCGTGCTCGTCGGCCCGCACGGCGACCGCCCACGCTACGCCATCTCCGTCGTGATGGACTATGCGGGCAGCGGCGGCAAGGTCTCCGGGCCGATCGTGAACCAGATCATCCACGCGCTCGTCGCCGAGGGGTACCTCTAACGTGCCCTTCGCGTCGTCCAACGTGCCAATCGGGAGGCTGCCGAGGGTTCTCGACACCCTCGGCCGCGCGTACGGCGCGTGGCTGACCATGGGCGCGTCGCTGCTGATCTCGCTGATCGGCGTGTACTGCATCCACCTTTCAGACGCGGCCCAGACTAACGCGGCGGCCGGGCTCGGGCCCACGGCAACTCGTCAGCTTGCATTCCTCGGGATCGGTGTCCTTGCCGCGCTGTTCGCGGTCGTGCCGAACTATCGCGTGCTCAGTTTTATCTCGTTCCCGCTGATGGGTCTGATGATCGGTCTCTTGATTTTCCTGCTCTTGCCCTTCGTCCCGAGCTGGTTGGTGACGCCGCGGAACGGCGCGCGAAGTTGGATCGATCTCGGGCCCGTCGATTTTCAACCGAGCGAGATCGCCAAGATCGGGTTCGTGCTGACCCTGTCGCACTACCTTAGATTTCGCCAGAATCATCGACGATTCCTAGGGCTGGTGCCGCCCGGGGTCATCGCGTTCATCCCGATCGCGCTCATCACGCTCCAGCCCGACTTTGGAACTGCCTTGCTGTTTGTGCCGGTCCTGTTCGCCATGCTCGTGGCCGCGGGTGCCAAGCTCAAGCATCTGGCCATCATCGTGCTGATCGCCGCGACCGCTTCACCAGCCGCGTACCCGCTCCTAAAACCGCACCAGAAGGCTCGCATCGTCGGGCTCATCCAGCAGTTCAAGGGCGACACCAGCGCCGACCAAGACATCAACATGCAGAGCGCTTCGGCGCAGCGTCTCATCGGCGCTGGCGGGTTCGTCGGTCAGTCCTCCGAGCGAGCGATCACTCTGATGAAGTTCAACCCGCTTCCCGAGCGTCAGAACGACATGCTCCCGGCCGTGATCATGCAACGCTTCGGGTTGCTCGGCGCGGTCGGCCTGCTGTTCTTGTACTTCGTCTGGATCGTCGGCGCGTTCATCACGGCCGGGCTCACGCGCGAGCCCTTCGGGCGGCTTCTCTGCGTCGGGTTCGCCGCCTTTGTCGCGGCGCAGGTCTTCGTCAACTTTGGCATGAACATCGGCCTGCTCCCGATCATCGGCATCACGCTCCCTTACGCCAGCGCCGGCGGATCAAGCTTGGTCGCGATGTGGCTGATGACAGGGCTGGTGCTCAATGTCGCGATCCGCAGACCGCGGAAGCCGACGCGGCATTCGTTCGAGTTTGGCGAGGGCTGAACGGTTCATTTCGCCCCCTCGCTCGACGCGAATACCCTTGCTCACGATGCCCAGCCCCAAACCCTCGCCCAGGCCCGCCCGCAGCCCTTCCAGCAAGCCAACCGGCAGTCCCGCGATCAGGTCCGCGACCAGTCCTGCGACCAAGGCCGCAGCGATGCCCTCGGGCAAATCGCCGCAGAACCGCTCGTCTCTCACGCGAGGCCGCAAACCTGAGACAGGTTCCGATGTCCGCCCACGCACGGGGCCGGGCAGCGGCAGACGTTCCAAGCCACCGACCAACCCGCCCAAGGGCCCCTCCCCTGCCCACAGCGCCGACCGCGCCGCGGTGTGGACGCTCCCGTCGCCAATGCCCGAAGCGATTCAACCGACCGAAGAGTTTCTGGCGTTCGCCGAGTCGGCGGGGATCGTGTTCGAAGACGGCGACGTCGAGCGATTGGGGACGTATCTCGCGCTGCTCCTCGACGCCAACCAGGCGGTGAACCTGACCGCGATCAAGGAACCCAGCGAGGCCTGGACCCGGCACCTCGCCGACTCGCTCACGCTCATCCCCACGCTGGCCGACCTCGAGCCCGGCTCGAAAGTGATCGACGTCGGCAGCGGCGGCGGGCTGCCCGGCATCCCGCTCGCCATCACCATGCCCGACCTCCACTTCACGCTGCTCGAAGCAACCGGGAAAAAAGCAGATTTCCTGAAGCTCGTCGTGGCAGGTCTGAATCTCAAGAACGTCACGGTGCTCAACGATCGTGCCGAACGCGCAGCCCACGACCGCGGCGAGAAGAAGCCCGACCCGAAGAGCCCGGGTGCTTCGGTTCGCGTCGGCGGGCATCGTGAGTTCTACGACGCGGCCGTCGCGCGAGCGGTGGGGCGCTTGCCGATCATCGCCGAGCTGACCGTGCCGTTCGTCCGTATCGGCGGACGCACGTTGCTGGTGAAGGGGCAACAGGCTGAGGCGGAGCTGGCCGAGGGCACAGGCGCGCTCAAGCGGCTCAACGCGGTCTATGTCACGACGGTGGAAACCCCCACCGGACGGATCATCGTTCTGGAGAAGGGCTCTGCGACTCCTCGCGACTATCCCAGACGCGACGGCGAGCCCGCACGCTCGCCGTTAAAGTAACGCGGAAGTTTCTCACCACAACATCGCTGAGTCGTGCGCGTCCCGTACACTTCCCGCACGGCAGCTATGAACTTTGACATCCGCCACATCCTCTCCGAATCCGGCCCCATCGCGGCCGCGCTGGGCGATCGCTTTGAATCTAGGCCCGAGCAGACTTCCATGGCGCTCGCTATTGCGCGCACGATGGAGAAGAAATCTCACCTGCTGGTTGAAGCAGGCACCGGCGTGGGTAAGTCTTTCGCGTATCTCGTCCCGGCCATCGTGCGTGCCCTCACCAAGGGCGAGGTCGTCATCATCGCGACCAACACCATCGCGCTGCAAGAGCAGCTCGTGAACAAGGACATCCCGCTGCTGCGGGCGATTCTTGATCCAGATGATGCAGCGAAAGATTCGAGAGAGGGTCCTGACGGCGGGAGCCCGAACACTGAGCATTGCGTGGAGCACGAATCACGATCCGACTCGAACGAGGATGCCGATTGGGATTCGGTCCAGAACTTCGAAGATCCCGGTGAGCACGGCGAGATCGCTCCGCCTCGCATCCGGTTAAAGCCAGTGCTCGTCAAAGGCCGCGGCAACTACGTGAGCATCCGCCGCCTGAGGCTCGCCTCGCAACGGCAAGAGAAACTTTTCAACGACGCCGCGGCCCGGCGCTCGTTGCACGCCATCGAAGACTGGGCCTACGCCACCAAGGACGGCACGCTCTCAACGCTCCCTCAACTCGAGCGGCCCGGGGTCTGGGACAAGGTGCAGTCCGACTCGGGAAACTGCATGGGCCGCAAGTGCCCGAACCACCAGGAGTGCTATTACCAGTCGGCCCGGCGCGAGCTTGAGGGCGCGAACCTGCTGATCTGCAACCACGCGCTGTTCTTCTCGGATCTCGCGCTGCGTGCGCAAGAAGTCGGGTTTCTGCCCAAGTATCACCACGTCATCCTCGATGAAGCGCACAACGTTGAGGATGTCGCGGCGGATCACTTCGGGATCTCGCTCTCAGAGGGCCGCGTGCAGCACCTGCTGACGACGCTGTACCACCCAAAGACCGGCCGCGGGTATCTGCCGCAACTGGGCCTCATGGCGAACGATTCTGAATCCGTAGAGCTGGCGTTCCGGCGCGTGGTCGAGGCTCAGGACGCCTGTCGAGAGTTCTTTGAATCAATCCTGCGCGAGCAAGCGCGAGCAAGCGACGCGGCCTCGGAAGGCGGCGAAGCGCGCGGGTTCGGCGCTGGGCAGCCCAGGCCTCGCTCGGGGCGGATCCGCGAGCCGGGCATTGTCGAGAACGTGCTGACTCCAGCCATGAGCACGCTGGCCGTGCGGCTGAGGTCGTTGCGAGAGGAGATCAAGAATGAGGCCGACAAGTTCGAGCTGAACGCGTACGCGATCCGTGCTTCGGAGATCGCCACCGACGCGGCCGCGCTCGTGGACCAGACCATGCCGGGGTGCGCGTACTGGGTCGAGGTCACGGGCGGCGACGACTCGTCCTCCGACGGCCCGCGGTTCCAGCGTGTGACTCTGGCCTGCTCGCCGATTGAGGTTGGGCCGATGCTGAAAGAAAGACTGTTCGCGCAGGAGCACAGCGTCACGCTGACCAGCGCCACACTCGCCACACGGACCGTGCGCGACGACGAGAGCGCCGAATCAGGCGAAACGGCCTTCGCGCACGCCATGGCCAGGCTCGGGGCCGAGGGGGCCAAGGCGCTCCAGCTCGGCAGCCCGTTCGATCACAAGTCGCAGGTCAAACTTTACATTGATCGCTCTGTTTCGTCCGAACGCGGCCCGGCGTCGCTCCGACAGCTCGGCGAGCGGGTCTTGCACCATGTTCTCGAAACCGACGGCGGGGCGTTCGTGCTCTTCACGAGCTTCGCGGCGTTGAACGCGGTGGCGCGGCAGATCAGGCCCGCGCTCGAAGAGCACGGCATCGCGGTGCTCGTCCAAGGCTCATTAGGGTCTAGAAGCCTGATCTTGGACCAGTTCCGCGGCAACGAGCGCAGTGTCCTCTTCGGGGCGGCGTCGTTCTGGCAGGGAGTCGATGTCCGCGGGCGCGGGCTCCGCAACGTCGTGATCACCAAGCTCCCCTTCGACCCGCCCGACCGCCCGCTCACCGAGGCCAGGCTCGAACGAATTCAGGCGACCGGCGGCGACCCGTTTCGGGAGGAATCGCTGCCCCGCGCGGTGATCAAGTTCAAGCAGGGGTTCGGGAGGCTGATCCGATCCAAGACCGACGCAGGGCGAGTGGTGGTGCTGGACAGCCGGATCCTGACGGCCGGTTACGGGAAACGATTCCTAGACGCGCTGCCCAAGGGCATCCCGATCGTGACGGAAGGATTGGACGCCACGAGTTTCTAAGTAATTGTTGTTGAACAACTTATGAATGATTTCAAGATATCGCGTGCTCGCCAGAATTACCAAGACTGAATGCGGAACCCGCGTTTTCCCTAGAACACGGGCGTGGTTTTCGCTCCTGACCCGTCTCGGTGCTACGCTGAGGCCCGTTCAGGGACCAGCCAAAGACCTCTAGGAGCCGCTGATATGTTGGGTCGGGTTTTCAAGGCCTATGACGTGCGTGGGGTCTACCCCGATCCGCTCAACGAGGCTCTGGCTTGGCAGATCGGGTTCGGGTCCTCCAAGTTCCTGCTCGCCGACGCTCGCGCGGCTGGCGAGACCTCGCCGATGATGCGCAACATCGTGGTGGGTCGGGACATGCGGCTTTCGAGCCCATCGCTGACCAAGCAGCTCATCCAAGGAATTAACGATCAGGGCGGGGACGTGATCGACCTCGGGCTGATCGACACCTCGATGATCTACTTTGCGATCAACCACCTCGACTGCGCTGGCGGCGTGATGGTCACGGCCAGTCACAACCCGCCTCAGTACAACGGGTTCAAGGTCTCTAAGCGCAAGGCCAAGCCGGTCGGCGAGACGACGGGCCTCGCGGAGATCCGCAAGCACGCCGCGATGGTGGACAAGGCGACGCTGGTTCCAGCCAAGGGGCGCGTTGAGTCGCGTGATCTTTGGCCAGCGTACGCCAAGCACGTTCGATCGTTCATCGACCTGACGGGCAAGGACGGCTCGCCGCGGCTTTTGAAGGTGATCATCGACGCCAGCAACGGCATGGCGGGGACGATGATCCCCAAGGTCTTTGGCAAGCACGCGGCCGGTGGGCTCGGCGCGGTGCCCGGCTTGGCCATCGTCGAGATGAACTTTGACAACAGCAAGGGACACTTCGCGCACGAGCCCAACCCGCTCGTGGCGGAGAATCTCAAGCAACTCCAGGAGGCGGTGAGAGCCCAGAAGGCCGACCTTGGCGTGTGCTTCGACGGCGACGCGGACCGTTGCGTGCTGGTCGATGAAAAAGCGCAGATTGTCGGGTGCGACCACCTGACGGCGCTGCTGGCGAAGCATTTTCTTGCCAAGAGGCCGGGCGCGGCGGTGGCGTACGACCTGCGCTCGACCAAGGCGGTGGAAGAGGACATCAAGGCCGCGGGCGGCAAGCCGGTGCGCGGGCGCGTCGGGCACGTGTTCATGAAGCAAGCGCTGGCGGACAACAAGGGCGTGTTCGGCGGAGAGCTTTCCGGGCACTTCTACTTCGAGGACAACTTTTACGCCGACTCGGGCGCGATCGCGATGGCGGTGGCGCTCACGGTGCTGGCCAAGAGCGGGAAGTCGATGAGCCAGTTGATCTCGCCGATCGCGCGCTACGTGCAGTCGGGCGAGATCAACTTCCAGATCGAAGAAAAGGACGCGGCCATCGCGGAACTGAAGAAAACCTTCGGCCCCGGTTCCGAATCTAAGGGCCACATGGACGAGCTGGACGGCGTGACGATCGATTGCTTCGCGTCGGCGGGGTGGTGGTGCAACGTTCGCAAGAGCAACACCGAGCCGCTGCTGCGTTTGAACGCCGAGGCGAAGGACAAGAAGACTCTGGAGAAGGTGTTGGTGCAGATCTCGCCCCTGCTGGGCAAGCGTGTGGCGCACTGATCAGATATACGATCTGGTCGCGTTGTCGCGCTCAAAGCGCGGTTCTCAGTGTCCTTTGAATTGCCATGACCCTGAGCGATTTTCTCAATCACTGGTCGATCACCGAGAACCCGTTCCGCGGTGAAGAGGCGCGCGACGACTCGGTCTTTGCACGCATGAGCGCCGGGCCCCGGCTCAACGGCACGAAAGCCACGGCCTCGGGTCATTCGCTGTCGGCGTTCCACTCTGATTTCGAGAAGATCCTGGGCGACCTAGCCCGGCCTTCGACCTCGATCGTGTTCGGCGAAAAAGGGAGCGGCAAGACGGCGATCCGGCTGCAGATCAACGCCCGCGTCAACACGTTCAACATGGACCACCCGACTACCAAGGTGCTGCTGGTCGCGTACGACGACTTGAACGCTTCGCTCGGCCGGGTTCACGAGCGGGCGGGCGGGAAGACCCCGCTGGAATCGTTCCAATCGCTGCGGCTTGTGGACCATATCGATGCGCTGCTGTGCATGATCGTGCCGCGGCTGGTCGATGCTCTGCTGGGGGCCGGGACCGCGTCCGGGCCCGGGTCGGGCGGTGAAGAGCCGCTGGAGCTGGGGTCGGACGCCAAGAAGGCGTGCAGGCGGCTAGACGCAGGGCTCAAGCGCGACGTGCGCGTGCTGCAGGCGGTGTACGACCGCGCGGGTGACGCGGAGTCTCGTGCCATCTCGCTGCGTCGTCGGCTGGGCGTTTGGCCTTCGCTGGACACGGCGCTAAGCGACGCGGCGCTGGTGCTGGGCCCGATCGCGATCATCGCGTTCTTTGTGTGGGGTTGGTTTTTCGGGCCTCAGAGCGTGCGCGACGGATGGCTCACGCCCGCGAGCCTCGGCCTTACGGCGATCTACCTCGCGTTCGCGGCCAAGCATGCCGGGTGGGACCGGATGAAACTTCAGCGCGACGCCAAGCGCGTACGGAAGCAGCTGCGCGTGTCGGGGCGGTCGCAGTCGTCGTACGCGTTCTGCCTGCGGCGTGCGGCCGGGGTGATCGCGGACGGCGCGTTGCCGATGACCGACAGCGACGAGCCGCGTTACGCGATGCTGGCCCGGCTGCGGCGTGTGGTCTCGTGCTACGGATACACGGGAATGCTGATCGTGGTCGATCGCGTGGACGAGCCGACGCTGGTGTCGGGCGACCCTGACCGGATGCGCGCGATCGTGTGGCCGATGTTGAACAACAAGTTCTTGCAGCAGGACGGGGTGGGCGTGAAGCTGCTGCTGCCCGTGGAACTGCGGCATGCCTTGTTCAAAGAGTCCAGCGCGTTCTTTCAGGACGCTCGGCTGGACAAGCAGAACTTTGTTGACCGCTTGAGCTGGACCGGGCCGATGTTGTACGACCTTTGCGATGCGAGGCTGCAGGCGTGCCGATTGGAATCCGCGGCGCCGATGTCGCTGCTTGATCTCTTCGCCGAGGACGTGACGCGGCAGGACGTGGTGGACGCGCTGGACCAGATGCACCAGCCGCGCGACGCGTTCAAGTTCTTGTACCGGTGCTTGAGCGAGCACACTTCGGGCGTGACACGCGATCAGAGCGCGTGGAAGATCCCGAGGCTGGTGCTGGATCACATCCGCAAGCAAGAAGCGGAGCGCGTGCAGCAGTTACACCGCGGGATTCGGCCCGCGTAGACGCAGGAGCAGTGCGGGCGGTGGAGCGGCTGGCCCGACTTGGTCACGGCGAACGCCGATCAAACCCTCTGAAGGCGAGCGTACTCAAGCACGAGCGTCTTGGTTCCCACGGCCTGAAAATCGATGACGGCTCGCGCGTTGGATCCGGTGACCACGCTCTTGATTCGGCCCAGTCCGAATTGCGGGTGGCGCACGAGCGTGCCGACGGCGTATGGCAACGGGCCAGCGAGCGAGGATAGGTTCGAGGCCTTGTGCGGCGCGAGCGATTGTGAACCGCTGCGATTGTCCGACCAGCTCTCTGGACCACCGGTGCTGTCGTTCCCGCTGAAGGCGTCGGACTGATCGCTGACGCGAACGTGCTGCTGCCCGAACTCGCCAAGGAATCGGCTGGGGATGGTGCGTTCGGAGATGCCGCGAGTGGTGCGGTACTTGGCGCTGGTGATCGAGAGTCGCCGCATCGCGCGGGTGATGCCGACGAAGCAGAGGCGGCGTTCTTCTTCGAGTTGTGATTCGGACTCGGCGGCACGCGAGTGGGGGAGCAATCCCTCTTCGAGCCCGATCATGGCGACGGCCGGGAACTCCAGACCCTTCGCGGCGTGAAGCGTCATCATCGTAACCGCGCCTTGGCTGGGATCGACGGTGTCGGCGTCGGCGACCAGCGCCACGGATTCCAGATAGCCGCGGAGCATGCCCAGCAGCGGCGGAGTTTCAGGGGCAAAGGGGGCCGCTTCGGCGGGGTCCGACGCGGCGTCGAACTCGAGCTCGAACTCGCGGGCAGAGCTGATGAGCTCGGCGAGGTTGTCGACGCGTTCGTCGTCGGGCTCGCTCTTGCTGACGGCCGCCTGTTTGCGGTACATCTCTTCGAGGCCCGATTCTTTGATCACGCGCCCGACGAGTTCGGCGAGCGAAGCACCGACGCTGGCACCCAGGAAAGTTCCGCCCCCGGTCCAGCCGTCGATCAGTTCGACGAACTTCCCCGCGGCCGACGCGGCGCGGGCGTTGATGCCGGAATCTTCACCGCGCGCGCTGGATCGCAGCGCTTCGAGCATCTGGACTTCGTTCTGCCGGGCGAAAATCTCGACGCGGGCCAGAGTGGTGTTCCCGAGGCCGCGTGTGGGCGTGTTGACGATGCGTTCGAGCGAGACGTTGTCGGACGGGTTGGCGAGGAGGCGGAGATAGGCGAGGGCGTTTTTGATCTCTTCTCGTTCGTAAAAAGCGGTACCTCGGGCGATGGTGTAGGGGATCGCGGCGGCGCGGAAGGCGTCTTCCATAACCCGGCTGAGCGCGTTAGTGCGGTAGAACACGGCCATTTCGCGCCATGCGATCCCGGCCTCGACGGCGGGGCCCTCGCCGCGGTGCTCGTGGAGAGACTTGAACCAGTCGGTGACCAGCGCGGCCTCGTGGTGCTCGTCGCGGCAGATCGTGACCTCGATCCGATCCCCGCCCGCGCGGCGCGTGAAGAGATCCTTGTGCTTGCGGCGTGTGTTGCGGCGGATGAGTGTGTCGGCGACGGCGAGGATCGGGGCGGTGGAGCGGAAGTTTTCGCCCAGCGCGATGACGCGGGCCTTGGGATAGTTCTCTTCGAAATCGAGGATATTGCCGATGTCCGCGCCGCGCCAGCCGTAGATCGCCTGGTCGGGGTCGCCGACGACGCAGATGTTGGGGCCGTTGGAGTTCGGCTCGCCCTTTCCGGCCAGCAGAGAAGCGATCACGAACTGGGCGTGGTTCGTGTCCTGATACTCGTCGATCATTAGGTATCGCCAGCGCGCGTTGCATTCTTCGCGGGCCTGAGCGTTGTCGCGGAGGAGCTTGGCGGTGAGCACAAGGAGATCGTCGAAGTCCACGGCCCCGGCGGCGCGGAGCGCGGTCTGATATCCCGTGAAGACCTTGGCAATGGTCTTGGCGTAGAAATCCATCGCGCGGGCGGCGTAGCCCTCGGCGTCGAGAAGTTTGTTTTTCGCTTCAGATATTGCGCTCAGGACGGAGCGGGCGGGCCAGTTGCTGGTCGAGAGCTGCATGCTCTCAATGACGCGCTTGACCAGCGTGGCTTGATCGCCGGAGTTGTAGATTGTGAACTCGGGCTTGAGATTCACAACCTCGGCGTAGCGACGCAGCAGGCGTGCGCCGAGCGAGTGGAAGGTCGTGATGGTAAGGCCACGGGTCTGGCGTTCGTGTTGCGTCATGAGGTGCGCGACGCGTTCGCGCATCTCACCGGCGGCCTTGTTGGTGAAGGTCAGCGCGAGGATCTGCCACGGGGGGACGCCGATGCCGACGAGGTACGCGATGCGGCGTGTGATCACGCGGGTCTTGCCCGAGCCCGCGGCGGCGAGGACGAGGAGCGGGCCTTCGGTTTGCAGGGCGGCGGCCCGCTGCGGGGGCGTGAGGTCGCCCATCAGATCCTCGAAACCTTCAGGGATCGGCGCGTCGGATGTTGCGGCGTTCGATGGACCCTGATCGCGCTGGGGAGGTGTGGATTGGTGGGCGTCTGCGTGCATCGAGCAAGCGTAGTCGCCGTTCGAGAAGAGACGGCTGGGATGGCGATCCTGATGCTGCTCGTGCTAATGCGGGAGGATCGACGTGGCGCTTGCCGGGCCCGGGCTGGCGTTCGCGGTGCGGGTGATGAGGGCCACGCCGTCGGGGAGCTGGCGGGCGACTTCGGAGAGGACGTCGCCGACGACGGCCCGGGAGAAGAGCCCACGCCGCGACTTGCCCATGATGAGCGTGTCGCAGCCGTAGGTGACGGTGTAGTCGAGGATTTCGCCAGCGATGTCCGTGCTGGTGACGTAGACCGGCACGACCTGGACGTTGCCCTGCCGCGCGATCTGCGCGACGGTTCCCAGGGCCTGCTGGGCGTCCTTGTCGTCCTCGATCTTGGGGATCTGTCCGGGCGCAACGTCAATGAGGCGTAGCGTGCGCACGTAGATGACGAAAAGCACGGCGTCGCGCTTGCGGGCGAGGTCGACCGCGAACTCAGCCTGGTCTCGGCCGCGGGCGGCGAGCATGATCCGCGGCTTGTTCGCGGCGATCTTGAGCGGTCCCGAGGGGATCTCCGCGAGCCAACCCATCGCGGGTTCGGGGACGGTCTCGGGGATGACGGTGGTCTTGGTGCGGATGATGAAGCGGGTCACGAGCACGACGCCGACGATCCCGCCGGCAAACAGGGCGGCGTGGGGCTTGGTGGCGATGATGGTGACCTCGACCGCGAGCATGAGCAGGCCGGTGATGGTGAGGCCGAGTCTTTCCACTTTAGAAAGCACGAGTGCGCGGTTCAGCGAGCAGCAGAGGATGTTGATGGTGATTGCGCCGCAGACGCCCACGGCGTAAAGCTCGGCCAGGTGAACGACGTCCTTCTCGAACACCAGCACCAAGATCGGCGCCGCGACCGCGAGCACTAGGCCCCAGGCGGGAACGCCGGAGTAGTTGAGTTTGTTGAAAAATCTGGGCAGTTCCTTGTCGCGCGACATGGAATAGGTGACGGAGACCATGGCCATGATTGCGGTGTTGGAGGCCGAGAGCAGGAGCAGCCCGAAGATGATCGCCGCGATCTTGCCGAAAATCAGCCCTCCGGTGGGGCCCAGCGTGTGCTGACCGGCCTCGGTGGCGAGGACTTTCATCGCGGTGTCGCGGTACTGCGTGACGTGCTCGGGCACCGTAGCCAGAGCGGCCTCGGCGGTGATCGGCGCTTCTGGGGGCGCGGTCTGCACTCGGTCGATCACGTGCGTGTAATAGTCGGGGCGTGCCACTTCAGCCAGGACCGGGAGCCCGGCCAGCGCGATGCCGAAGATCAGGTTGAAGATCACGACCTCAATCAACACGGGCCAGATCGTTCGCTTCGCGGTTTTGGCGACGGGCTGCTTCATGAGCCCGGTCATATTCGAGACAGCCTCGACGCCCGACAGCGCGAGCATGATGCGGACGAGCGACTGCCAGTGATCCCAATTCGTGCCGCTCGTGCTCGAAGCGCTCATGGTGGCGAGACCCCTGCCGAGGAACGGGATCGAGAGCACGGCGACCGAGAGCGACGCGATCATCGCGGCGATGGCAACGAAGAGCGCGAGCCGCGCGGCGCTGCGGGCGCCGAGCCAGTTGACGACGCCGAGAAGGACGATCGTGGTGATCGAGAGCCCGAGGACGAGATGCTCGGGCACGCCGAGGTAGTGGAACGCTTCGATGGTGGAGAGCGAAACGGTGACGATGTAGTCGCAGAGCAGCAGCGTGGCGCCGACGACCGCGAGCGTGTGGTTGATCTGGCGGGCCGAGGAATAGACGCCGCCGCCTTCGGGGAAGCAGCGGCAGATGATCGTGTACGCCCACGCGACGGCGATCATGATGACCGACATAGCGGCGAGGTAATACACTGAGGCGTGCGCGGTGTAGAAGAACGCGAGCCCCAGCACGTAAAGGCGGCTGGTGCCCCAGTCACCGAACAAAAGTGGACCGGCGTGGAGCCAGCTCAGGTTCCTTGGTCGGTTCTCAGCAACGAGCATGGATAGGTTTGGCCCGAGCCTCGGGGGGATTCACGGCCGCGGCGTTCGCGCGGGTTCGGTGAGGCGGGTGAAGCGTATGTCGGTGATGAGTGGAGTCCACATGAGGCGAGCAGAGAGCTAGCGAATGCCGAATGAATACCGTTCGCAATACCGCGAGATTGGCACGCTGAGAAAAAAAACAGCGGGATGGTCTGACCACCCCGCTTCGGGAAGCAACTGAAGAATTTGAACAGGAACGCGTCAGACACCGCCGAGCCTATTCGACGTTCAGCTTGCGGACGAACTCGTTGAGATCGGCCTGGAGTTTCGCCACTTCGGCCCGCGCGGCCTTGGAGTCGGAGTCGATCTGCTCGATGCGGGTCTCTTGCTCCGTAAACTTCTGAAGATACTTGGCGTACACCGCCGCCTGCTGGCCGACAGTGCGCATGTTCTCGCGAATGCGGCTTTGGTCCTTATCGATCTCGGAGCGTTCGGCTTCGAGGCGTTGGACCCTCGCATTGATGTCGTTGATCGCGCTCTGCCGCTTGCCGACGTCGCGGATCGCGTCGACGACCGCCTGAGAGACCTTGCCATTCTTGGATTGTTCGATGAGCCAGTTGAGCTTGAAATCGTTGATCCCCACGCGTTGCGAAGAGATCTGCTCCTGCGTGACCTTGATCTCGGCGGGCTTTCCGGCCGGGACCGGGACTTCAAAGCGGTAGATCGAGTCGGTGGTCTCCGCGGCCTTCTTTGGATCAACAAGGTCCCAACCAGAGAGCTTGGTGTGCTCGAGAATCACCGTCCGTGCGCGAGCCTTGTCCTTGTTATTGAAGGTGTACTTGGTCGAGTTGACGTTCTTGATGGTCTGCTCGAACGTGCCGTCGATGATGCGGATCTTACGGATCTCGGTGTTGCCGGAATCTTCGGTGAGGGTGTCGATCTCGAGATCGACCGAGTACGCGAGCAGGCGCTTCTCGCCCGCGCCCACGTGCCCGATCTGCGCGTCGCCAGCGTAGGCCGCGCCGTCGTAGACGCTGATGGGGCCGGGGATAAATTGCAACTGCGTGGCGTTGGTGATCTCGACGCCGCGCATAGGGTTCTTTGCGCCGTCGTTGCGGTTGTAGATGCTGACGCGGCGCGATGGGATCGGCGTCGAGAGAATCGGGAGCATCGCAGACTTCTGACGTTCGAGCGTGACGGGGCTTTGAAGTTCGTACTGGAAGACCTCGCCGGTTTCAACAGCCTGAGCCTGGGAGCGCGCGGAATAGCTGGCCATGTCTTCGGAGGAGACTGCACCGCTCACTTCGGCGCTGGCCGAGGGTCTCATCGCGCCACCGCCGCGCATCCTGCCCTCTGCCTTTTTCAAAGCTTGGTTTGCTGTGTGCCGACCGGCGTCATCTCGGTCCATAGCTGATTTCTCCATCAATTCACCGGCTCGCCCGATCGTGTTGTTGTCTTGGAACGGCGATAGCCCACCCTCATACGCCCGCGGCATCACCCCCGGCACCGTTGGCACCGGGATCATCGGCCTGAACACATACAACGGCTCGTACAGGTCCATCTGAAAACTCACGGGCCGACCTGAGACCAGCGAGAGGTTCACGCTGTTCCAATCCTCGTCGGTCGTGTTCTCGACGATCGCCCAGCCTTGCATGGTTGATTCCCCGGCCTTCATCGCGGCGTCGCCCTTGGGGCTATCGGGCAGGATCAGCCGATAGCTAGTTTTCCAGACGGGCATCTCGTGGATGTACCCCACGATGACCTCGCGGCCACCGTTGCCGTTGACGGTGACATCGACGGTCTTGGTGCGGTCGGCGCGGTGCTCGCCGAGCGCCGCAAGGGCCTTGTTCAGTTCGCCTTGTAGCTTTTCGTCTTCGAGCTGGATGTTGGTCACGGTGCGCAGGCTGATGGAACGCAGGCCTGTTGCACCGGCGATGTTGACGTAGGTCACGGCGATGGGCTGCTGAGCCTGGCCTTGGGCTTCGGGGCGTGATTCGATGCCGAGGATCGTGCCGAAGACGACGCCCTCCTGGGTAGTGATCCTGACGTCGGCACCGCGCAGCTGTTCGAGCAACTGCGCGATCGTGGGCTTGCCGGAGATGTCGATGCCGAAGCTGGCGAGGCGTTTGCTGAGCGGATCTTTGGAGCCGTAGCGGATGCTCTCGACGGTGCCGCCCTTGTCGAGCACGAACATGGATTTGAGGATGTCGTTGACCTGATCGGTGTTGAATCGAAGCGGGATCTCGGCCCGGCCGTCGATCATGCCGCGACGCTCAAACGCGCCGACGCCGGAACGGTAGAGGACAATCCGCTTGATGGGCAGGGTCTGATTGGCGTCTCCTGCGGCCTTGGCGGCGAGCGGCGCGTCCTGAGCCAGCGCGGTGCTTGGCGCGATGAACGCGAGCGCGGAGAGCGCGAGCCCCGCGGCGGCAAGGATCGCGTGCATAAGGGGAACGCTTGAACGTGAGACGGGCATGAGGTGCTCCTAAGGGTGTGTTCCGTGGCCCGGGATCGGGTCACTGTACATCGGTAGACGCACCAGCGGGGCACGAGTTTGTCACTGCGGTGTAACGCGAACCGCCTGCGAGAGTGGTGTTGACCTTCCGCGGCGAGAGTTTCGATACCTCAGGGATTACCGGCCGCGGGCCTCGGTGCCGCTCCCGAGCCCGTATATTTCACTCATGCCCAACCTGCCGGTCCTGAACACCGCGAGCACCGATGATGGCACGCCGACGATCCGCCTGAGCGGTGCCGAACGTGTCGGGCTCGCGCGCGACCTTGCCAATACGGTTGAAGGTGAAGTCCGTTTCGATCTTCACAACCGGATGCTGTACGCGACGGACGCTTCGCTCTTCCAAGTCGAACCGATCGGCGTGGTCATCCCGTCGAGCGTTGACGATGCCGTGCGTGCGATCGAGTTCTGCGCGGCCCGCGGGCTGCCGATGCTGCCGCGCGGTGGAGGCACAAGCCTGGCGGGGCAGTGTACGAACAACGCGGTGGTGATCGACCTTTCCGTGAACTGTCGGGCGCTGCTCGGCGTGGATGCGGCGGCGCGGGTCGCACGAGTTGAGCCGGGGGTCACCATCGACGAACTGAACGAGAAGCTGGCGAAGGACGGGCTGTTCTTCGCGCCCGACCCTGCGACCAGCAAGCACGCCAACATCGGCGGGTGCATCGGCAACAACGCGGCTGGCGCGCGGTCGCTCCTGTATGGCCGGACCTCCGAGAACTTGCGATCACTCGAGGTCGCGTTCGCGGACGGGAGTCGTGCCCATCTGGCGGCGGGCTCGGGGCTGGAGCGTTCCAATCAAGCCCACGGCCTGACCCAGCGAGTCGTCGAGATCGTCGCCCGGAACGCCACGCTGATCGAAGCGAGATATCCAAAGACGATCCGTCGCAACGCGGGGTACGGGCTCGATCTGGTCTTGCAACAGATGAAGCGTGTCCTGTCTACCGAGCAGTTGGACCAGATCGCCACGGCCCGTGCGGACGACCGCGAATCGGCGCGACGAGCCGCGTTTGAAGCGGCGTTGAGCTCGGTCAACCTCGCCGCGCTCCTGTGCGGCAGCGAGGGTACGCTCGCGTTCACGCTGGGCGCGGAACTGCTGCTGCACCCTCTGCCCAGGCACAAAGGGCTCGCGGTACTGTCGTTCTCGTCGCTCGATGAGTCGATCGAGGCGGTGGTGCCGATCCTTGCAACGAAGCCGTCCGCGCTTGAGTTGCTCGACGACACGATCATCGAACTGGCGATGGCGAACACGGAGTATCGGAAGTACGTGGAGCTGATGCCAGCCGCGCCGACGCTACCGTTGCGCGCGGTGTTGTATGTTGAGTACTTTGCAGATACGCCGGAAGAGCTCGCGTCGCGGTTTGAAGCTCTTCGCAAGCTCGTCCAGAACGCTGGCATCCAGTGCCACACCAACGCCGGGGCGATGCTGAACGCCTGGAAGCTGCGCAAGGCCGGGGAGCCGCTGCTGCACGGGATCCCTGGGAATCGCAAGCCGATCACGTTCGTCGAGGACAACGCGGTCCCGGTGGAGAATCTGACAACGTTCGTCAAAGAGTTCCGGAAGATCGTCGCGGCACACGGCACGCGGGCCGCGTATTACGCGCACGCTTCGGTCGGTGTTCTGCACGTTCGCCCGCTGATCGACGTGCATGACGAGTCGGACCGCGATCGGATGCGTTCGATCGCGGTGCAGGTCGCGGACTTGGCGCGGAGCCTCGGCGGCGTGATGTCCGGCGAGCACGGCGACGGCCGGATCCGCACGCCGCTGGTCGAGCGGCACTTCGGTTCGGAATTGATCGAGGCGATGCGTGAGGTCAAGCGGGCGTTCGATCCGAGCAACCTGCTCAACCCCGGCAACGTCGTGAACATCGCTGGCCCGCAACGCTCGATCGAGTCCATGACGAAACGGTTGCGGATCATGCCCGATCCCGCGCCGACCGCTCGGCAGCTCGCGGTGCCGCAGGTGGACACGTTCTTCAGTTATGAGACCGAGCACGGGTTCGACGCGGCGGTCGAGATGTGCAACGGCGCGGGCGTGTGCCGGAAGAAGCAGGGCGGGACGATGTGCCCGTCGTACATGGCAACGCTCGACGAGCGGCACTCGACGCGCGGGCGCGGCAACGCGCTGCGGCTCGCGATCACCGGGCAATTCTCGAACGACAGGACAGAGGTGGGAGGGCCGCCGCGCTGGGACGACCGAGGAACGATCGAGACACTCGACCTCTGTTTGAGTTGCAAGGCCTGCAAAACCGAGTGCCCGAGCAACGTGGACATCTCGAAACTTAAGGCCGAGTACACGGCCCAGCGTTACCGCGCCGCGGGCGGCCCGCCGCTCGCGGCGCTGGCGTTCGGGAATGTTCGGCTGCTCAACAGACTCGGTTCAATGACCGCGCCGATCGCCAACGCCGTGAATCGCGCGCCGCCGGTGAAGTGGTTGCTTGAGAAAGTGCTCAAGATCGATCGTCGGCGCAGTGTCCCGGCCTTTAAAGCGTCGCTGGCCAAAGACTTTGGCGCGACCACGCCTGACCGAACAAAGAATGGCGCACCGATCGTGGCGCTCTTTGGCGATTGCTTCACGATGTACAACGATCCCCGGATAGGCCGCGCGGCCAGGCGTGTGCTCGACGCCTTCGGGTACAGGGTCGAGCTGGCCAACGCAGGGTGCTGCGGACGAGCGAAGATCTCGACGGGGCTCTTGCCGCAGGCGATCGACGAGATCGACGCGACGCTCGAAAGGCTTCGGCCATGGATCGAAGATGACGCGGTCCGCGCGATCGTCGTGGCCGAGCCGTCATGCCTCTCAGCATTCAAGGACGATTGGCTCGCGCTGAAGCTGCGCACTCCGTTGGTGCTTCGGAAGACATTGGCCGAGAAGTCGTGGCTGGTCGAGCAGTTCGTCGAGAAAAACTGGAACTCTCATCCGCGGCGAGCAGAGTTCAGAGAGATGAGAGCGAGCGCTGATACCAGAACTTCTTACACGAGCGTCGTGAATGCGGCGTCTGGGACCGGCGACTTCCTCTTTCACGGCCATTGCCATCAGAAGGCTCTCTGGGGTTCTGATTCGAGCGCGGCGTTGCTCCTCCGCCTGCTCGGGCCTCGGCTCAAGCTGATCGACTCGGGATGCTGTGGAATGGCCGGGTCGTTCGGGTACACCACCGATCGTTACGACCTTTCAATGAAGATCGGCGAGCTTGTGCTCATGCCAGCGGTACGGAGCGCTGGCACCACCGCGACCATCGTTGCGCCGGGAACCTCGTGCCGACACCAGATTCACGACGGCACGGGCGTGGATGCGTTGCATCCGATCGAGGTCATCGATTTGCTGCTGAAGAGATGAGGCCTTGCCGCTAGACGCCGGGCAGTTCGGTGCGAATCTTGGTGGTCGGGTCGTACTGGTACACGACTCCCGCGGCCTCGTCTTTGCAGACCTTGTGCGATTTGTCGCAGAACGGCATCGTTGCGGAGAGCCCGCAGGCGCAGATCCAGATCGGTTTGAGGTTGCCCTGCTCGTCGCGCGGGAAGTTGGCGGGGTCGATCTTTACAGGGCCGGTGGCGTCGAGGCGGACGAGGCGGGGCATGGGGCGACTCCGTGGTGCGTTGTTGGTCGCTATGAACCTAGGCGGGGCTCTTGATGGTCCTGAGGATCGCGTTGAGAATCTCGGCAGTCGAGTCAGCCCCGGGGGTATAGGCCGAACGCGCGATCACGCGATGGGCGCACACGTCGATGATGTTTCTGGTGATGTCCTCGGGCACCGCGTAATCGCGGCCTTGGAACAACGCCGTGGCCCGAGCCGCTTGGGCGAGAGCGAGCGAGCCGCGCGGCGAAAGCCCGACGCGCAGGCGATCGTGTCGACGCGTGGCGTTGGCAAACGCGACGATGTAGTCCATCAGCGATCGATCGAGTCTCACGGCGTCGGCGCGCTGCTGGAGCGCGACGACCTCGGCCTTGCTCATTACCGAAGAGAGCTCGGGCAGCGTGTGGTCCGCCGGGCGTTGCTCCAGCACACGCGATTCGTCCGCGGGTGACGGGTAACCCAGGCTGATTCGCATCAGGAAGCGGTCGAGCTGGTTCTCGGGCAGGAGGTAGGTACCTTCGAAGTCGTACGGGTTCTGCGTGGCGACGACCATGAAGGGCTGGCCGAGTTTCATGGACCGGCCGTCGATCGAAACGGTCGCCTCGTTCATGGCTTCGAGCAGCGCCGTCTGCGTTCGCGGCGGCGTGCGATTGATCTCGTCGGCCAGGATTATGTTGGCAAAGATCGGGCCGGGCTTAAAGACGAACTCTCCGGTCGCCCGGTCGAAGATCGAAACCCCCAGAACGTCGGTGGGGAGCAGGTCCGGCGTGAGCTGGATCCGACTAAAATCGCACGCGATGCTGCGGGCAAGCGCGAGGGCGAGGACGGTTTTGCCGACCCCGGGCACGTCCTCGATAAGGATGTGCCCGCGGGCCAGAAGGCAACAGATGACCCGATCAAGAGCCGATCCATGGCCGAGGAATACCTTGGCCATGTTCTGGCGGAGTCGGGCGATGGATTCGGAAATCGAGGGAAGCTTTCCGGGCGCGTCGGGTTCGAGTACACTCGTCATGTCGTGCTGCTTTGAGAAAATGGAACGGACGGTTCTCGAGGTGTGATCTGGAGTGTCACTTGGCCACTGGCGAGCCCGGCGACGCGGCGGACGGCGGGCAAGTGTACGTGGATCGGCCTGAAGTATTCGGCAAACCGAGCCGTGCGGGTTCATACCTGGTTTGTTCGGGAGTTGAGGGGATGTTGAGCACGGACCGATCAATGTACCGATGATCACAAAGGGCTGACCTTTCAGGCTCCGCCCTGTCAGGCTCTTTGTGGTTCGCGCTAAACGGATCGGACGGGCTCGGTGTGTGCG
>CAZIMT010000017.1:0-31555 GCA_964540295.1 uncultured Phycisphaeraceae bacterium | reverse complement strand
GGTTCCGCGAGCACTCTGTTGAACAACGTCACCGCGCTGAGCCTTACGTGCTACGACGAGAGCAACGCCGCGCTCGCCGCCACGCTCAGCGGCAGCGCCTGCACGCCCGTCCGTCGCGTCGAGATCACCCTGAGCAGCCAACGCGACGGCATCACCGAAACTCTTCGCACCCGCGTCTTTCTTCGTTCCCAGATCGCCGGGAGTTCCACCTGATCGTGTTTCTGAATCGTCCGGAATACGCTCTTCAGCGCACCGAGTTCTCGCGCGCACCCGAGCACAAGTCGTGATCTGATATCACCGATAACGATCCGGAAAGTTCCCTGCGTTTCTCTTCGCTTCGTAGGACCTTGTCGATCGGATAACCGCCCGTGGCTGACCAATCAGTCATCATCGAAGTCTCGCCCTCGAAGCTCGAAGTCGCGCTGGTCCGCGATCGCGCCGTCGCCGACTCGCGCGTCCATCACCACGACACCCAGGGCTGGGACAAGGCCTGGCCCGGGGTGCTCAACACGCTCGAGGCCAAGCTCGCGCAGATGATCACCGACCTCGGGTGCGCCAGCGCGAAGGCGACCGTCTTCTACACGGCACCAGGCTCGGTCGCGACCATCTCCTCGTGCCCGTCGGCCACCAACGCCGACGACGCTCGACAGGCCGCCGAGATGGCGATCACGGGGCTCGCGGGGTTCTCGATCGATCGGAACCTCTTTCAGGTCAGCACGATCACCAGGGACACCCTCTCCAAGGGTGCCGCGAACGAATCAACAAAGATCTTCGTCCCGAACACGCACTCGCTCGCCATCGCCGAATCCGACGATCGCGCCGCCGCCATCGCGGCCTGGGTTGGCGCGGCCGGGCTCAAGCTCGCGGGCATGGCCCCTCTCGAATCCGTCATCCTTCGCAGCGCAGCCCGGCTCTGCGTTGAACCGCACTCGCCCGGCGAGGTTCTCGCCGTGCTCTGGCTCGGCGATCACTCCTCGGTGCTCGCCGTGGGCCAGCTCGGCCGCCTGAGCTTCGTTCGCGCCATCGCGGCTGGCACTGATTCGTTCATCGACGCGATCGCGCGACCGCTCCGCACACGCAACGCCGAGGCCGCCTCGGTCTCTCTTGATCGCCCCACGCTCCGCTCGATCCTCGCACAGGTCGGCATCCCCGCGCCCGGCACAGAGATCCCGGGCGGGTCGGATCTCACCGGCGCGTCGCTCCTGCCACTTCTCCAGCCCGTGATCCAACGCTTGGCCCTCGAGACCAAGCAGTCTGTCCGCTTCGGCGTCGGCGAAGAGGAACGCCCAAACGTCCGCCTGTACCTCGCCGGGCCCGGAGCGGCACTGGCTAACCTCGCTCAATCGCTCTCCACGCAGAGCGGCTTCCCGCTCGGCGGCCGGACCACCACGGCCCAGACCGAAAGCGCCCACACCGCTGAACCGCGCGGCGCACGCCGCGTGATCGACTCGTATCTGTCCGACAAGGCCACGATTCCGCTCCTTTTGCCGCACGCTCATCAACAAACGCAAACAGCCACGCGCGTCCGCCGGGCCCTCTGGGGCGGCGTGGCCGTCGCCGGTGGCCTGATCGCGTTCGATTCAATCATCACCCGAGCCGAACTGCAAGCCCAGACCCAGACGCTCGACGCGCTGCGATCGCTCACGGCGGCCGACGCGACCCTGGTCCGATCGCACGACCGCTCGCTCCACACACGAACAGAAATCATCGCAACGCAAGGACGCATCCGGGCGGCTCTGGGCCAAACCCCCGACTGGGCCGCCATCATTCGAGCGTTAGGGCGAGCCACCCCACCAGAGATCCGCATTACCTCGATCAACCTTCAGAGCAACTCTGACGGAGCACGCTGCCAGCTTCGTGCCTCGCTTCGGACCGACGCCGGACAGAACGCTGGGCAGAACGCCGCGGCACTCATCAAAGATTATATCGATCGGCTCGGCGCGAACCCGCTCATCGAATCCGTGAAGCTCGGCACCTGCCAACGCGGCGTCGTCGACGGGCACGAGGCTCAGAACTTCGACCTGACCCTCCTCGCCGTCTCGCTCCCCGCTCTCGCCCATCCCGGCGACGGCTGGGGTGACCTGGCCGCGACGCCGGATTCGCCGGAGGGAACGCCATGAGCCACCCGCTCCGTCGCCTCGCCGTCGAGAGTCTGATCGCCGTCGCCGTCTGCGCCGCCGCGTACTCCTTTCTGGTGCGCCCGGTCGAGCAGCAGCTGGAGATGGGCGCTGCACGGTACAAATCGCACATCACCCAAGCCACAACCACGGCCGACGATCTTTCGTCGTTTCAGTTGGATCAACTCGACCGCACGTCCGCCCGGTACCGCGACGAGATCGCTCGTCGCAGCGCGCACGCTCGCGACGACTCGCTGATGTTCGCCGCGATCATGACGCTCGCCTCCGAGCACAACGTGCGGGTGGACCAGGTAAGACCGACCCCGACCACCAGAGCCGAGGCCATCAGTCCGACACCCACACCCGCCGCGCCCCACAACGCGCTCGCGCCGGGCATGCAGCTCGCGCCGCTCGCGACGCTGGCGCCCAAGGACATCAGCACCGGCTACACGCTCTCGGTCGCGGCCCAGTACAGCGACCTCGCGAAGTTCATCGAAGGCCTCACGATCCGCACCGGCTTCAGCGTGCTGACTTCAATCCGCATCACCGTCGACGACACGGACCCGCGATACCCCGTGTCCGCCCAGATCCAGACCGAACACTTCGCCTTCGGTCTCACGCCTGTCACCACGCTCACCGCGGCACCCGCGCCCGCGCCGCGCGAGGAAGGGGCACCTCGATGAGACTCGACGGACCAACATTTCAAAGACTGCTGGGCTCGGGGGCCCTCATCGCGCCGTTGCTGGCCGTCCAGCTCACGCAGCTGCTCGCCGACTGGGGCCCGGCCCTCGCGCAAGCGAGCGAAACCTCGCAAGAGCTCATCGCTCCCGTCATCAACAGCAGCGCCGAGAAGCCGCTCACCACCGCCCAACAACGAGCCGCGGCCTTCCTGCTCGCCGAGCGGGCCAACCTCGCGGCGAGCAACCGTGAACTCTCGCCCATGTACCAGGCCCCGCAGGCGAGCGAAGAACCCCGGCCGGTGCCCACGCCGGACCTCCCGGAAACTCAGGACAACGGGCCCAAACTCCTTCTCACCGGGATCATGGCTGGCGAAACACGCCAGCTCGCCTCCGTCAACAACCGCATCGTGACCGTGGGTGACGAGGTCGCGCCAGGCTGGACAATCACCGAGATCGACGTCGGCGCGCGCACGGTCACCGTGCTCGGCAAATCAGGACGGACGATCAAACTGACACCGCCGTCCCAGAAATCGCGATAGATCGATCTTAAGACGCAAACACTCATGAACCCACAGGCGACCATACCGCAGGCTTTTAAGGCCACGCGACGACGAGGTACCGTTGTGGTCGCAGTGCTCCTAGCCATGGTCGTCCTCTCGCTCGTCGTTTTCGGTGTGGTTGGCGGAGGCACGCGCGACCACGAGCTCGCCGGGCTGCGCGTCCAGTCCACCAACGCCTTTTACGCCGCCGAGGCCGCGACCAACATGTCCCTCGCCGAGATTTACAACAACACCGACGCCGACGGTGACGGAACCATTGGCACCATCAGCAACGACGGCGACGCCGCCAACGACCCAGCCCTGGGCACAGCCCAGTTCCGCGTGACCAGCGTGTCGAGCGCCAGCGGACGGCGCTTCAGCGCCCAAGGCCGCGCCGGCGGGGTTCTCAGTCAACGCGAGTTCTGGGTGACAAGCCTGGCGTCCGCCGCGTTCGCCGACGGTTTCGAGTCCTATGCCTCCGACACCGCGCTCCACAACGTCGGCGGCTGGATGGGCTGGGACAATTCCAAGGGCGCGGCCGGGTACGCGACCAACTCGCTCGCCCGCAGCGGCGCCAACTCCATCGATATCCGCTCTACCTCCGACCCTGTCCATCTCCACACTCAAACGTCGGGGACCTGGACCTACACGGCGTACCAATACATCCCCTCCTCAGCCACCGGCACCGACACCTATTTCATCCTAATGAACACCTACGCCGCGGAAGGCTCCAAGTCCTGGAGCACTCAGATCCGTTTCGTGCTGACCAGCAACGTCGTCTACGACAACATGACGGGCTCCGTCACCGGGAACCAGCTCAAGCTCCAGCGCGACCGGTGGGTCCCAATCGTCGTCCAGATCAACCTCGACAACGGAACCCAGACCGCCACCTACGACGAGAATCTGCTGTTCACGGGTTCTTGGAACCGGCTGGGCGGGGCTCTACGCCTCGCCGCGGTCGATCTCTACGACAGCACGGTCAGCCATGTGTATTACGACGACATCACGCTTGTCCAAACCACCCCGACCACCAAGATCGTCGAGTGGACTCCCGTTGCGCCCACTCCCTGAGCGGGCCCAGCTTTGCCGCGAAGCCTCGCCTGCCGCCGGTTCACAACACATCCGCAAACGCACGCTTGCTCTTCATAAAGAAGGCGTAGCCGACCACCGCCAGCGCCAACGACCCGGCCAAGGCCCACCCAAACCACGCCCAGTCAGGCTCGGCGTGGTCAAGCAGCGCCGAGCGCACGCCTTGGACCACGTGCGCCAGCGGGTTGTACGAGAGCGCGTGCTGATATTCTGCTGGCAGCCGATCCAGCCGGAAAAAGATCGGCGTGATGAAGAATAAAACCGTGACCGCCAGCTCCACCATGCTCGTCAGGTCACGCAGAAACGCGCCCAGCGACGAAAAAATCCACGACACCCCCAGCCCCGCCAGGCACACCGGCAGGATCAAGACCGGCACCAGCAACGCGTGCCACGTCGGCACCTCGCGCACAATAAACCCGTAGCCCACCAGCCACACCACCATCCCGATGGCGAAGTTGAACAACGCCGACAAGACCTCCGCCAGCGCCAGAATCTCCAGCGGAAAAACCATTTTCGTCACGAAGTGACGATTCGACACGATCACCATCGGGGCCCGGGCCGCCACCTCGCGGAAGATGCCGAACGTGAGCAACCCCGCGAACACCGCCAGCGCGAACAGGCCTAGCTTCTCCTCTTTCTGATCCGTGAGCTTGGTCGGGAAGACCACGCTGAACACGAAGGTGTACACCGCCAGCAGCACGAGCGGGTTGACCAGCACCCACAGGATCCCCAGCCGGTGGGCCTTGTACTTCTGCTCGATGTCGCGTTTCGCCAGCGCGACCGCCAGCGCCCGGTTCCGCCACAGCGACGCCACCATCGCTAGCGGGTTCAAGTACGCCACGATCGAACGCGGCGTCGCCGACTGCACGGTGATCGTGCTCTTGGACGGTGTGTTGGTCGTGGCATTGGTCGTGGCGTTAGTCGTGATCGTGCTCATACGTGCTCAGCGAAGATGGGCTCGCGACCAACCAGGGGCGTTCTCTGAACCGCCCTCAGAGGCCGCCGCGCGATCGATCATATACTCCTCTTCCTGCTCGTCAGCCCCGGCTCGTCAGACCGGCTCGCCGCCCAACCCGCTCGGCCTGCTCATTGGAGACTCCTCGTGACCCGATCTCTTGAATTTCGCAACCGCACCCACCGCCGGTACTGGTGGCACTGGATCGCCGACAACACCAACTACGTCCCGCCCGTCTATCAGTTCCTCAGCGACGAGGAGTGGGAGATCCTCGACGCCTGGTTCGACGACACCGAGAAACGCGACCTCATCGGCGAGTGCCAGGTCCCGCTCATCTCCATCATCCAAGGGCTGCTCATGGGCAGTTGCCTCAAGGCCGTCGTGCAGGCCGGGCACTACACCGGGTACTCCACGCTCCTCATGGGCTTCATGCTTCGCCGCATGGGGTTCAAGCACGGGCTGTTTACCATCGACATCGACCCCATGGTCAGCGACTACACCCGCGAATGGGTCGCCCGCGCCGGGCTGAGCGAGCACGTCGAGGTCGTCTGCTCCGACTCGGCCGCCCTCGACATGCCCGAAAAGGCTCGCGAGTACCTCGGCACCGACCCTCAGCTCGTCCTCATCGACTCCTCGCACATCTACTCTCACACCCTGCGCGAGCTCGATCTGTGGTACCCGCGGCTCGTCCCCGGCGGGATCCTCCTCTGCCACGATTCGACCGTCTTCGCTGAGCAATTCGACCGCACCAAAGAGGGCGGAGTCCGCCGGGCGCTGGCAGAGTGGCTCGCACGCAACCCTGGTGTCAACGCCCTCAACCTTCGCAACGGCGCGACCCCCAACCTCCATAACGAGGTCTATAAAGACCCCTGCGGCGTGTGCATGATCCAAGGTGCGCCCAACGCCAAGAACGCGGCGGCTGAACTCCTCACTCGCGCAACCGCCTGATTCAAGAACTGAAAACAGATACCCCAGCTCACACCGATCTGTGCAGAATCGCACCACCCACGATGCTCTCCCCCACTTCTTCACAATCCGCGTCGACCAACGCCACGCCAGCCGTCTCTCTGGACGTGAAGCCGACCGCGCCTCGCGCCGAGATCGCCGTGGACGCCCGCAACCTAGGCAAGTGCTATCACATCTACGGCCGGCCCGCCGACCGGCTCAAACAAGCCCTCTTCCGCTGGAAGAAACAGTTCTTCAAGGATTTCTGGGCCGTCAACGACGCATCCTTCGTTGTGCGCCAGGGCGAGTCCGTCGGCATCATCGGGCGCAACGGCTCGGGCAAGAGCACCGTCCTGCAACTGGTCGCGGGCGTGCTCACCCCCACCGCTGGCAGCGTCGAGGTGCGCGGGCGAGTCGCCGCCCTGCTCGAACTGGGCGCGGGCTTCAACAGCGAGTTCACGGGCCGCGAGAACGTCTACATGGCCGGGGCCATCGCCGGGTTCACCCGCGCCCGCATGGACGAACTCTTCCCCAGCGTCGCCGCGTTCGCCGACATCGGTGAGTTCATCGACCAGCCGATGAAGACCTACTCCAGCGGCATGTACGTCCGCGTCGCCTTCGCCGCCGCTGTCATCATGCGCCCCGACATCCTCATCGTCGACGAGGCCTTGGCGGTCGGCGATGTCTTCTTCCAGCAAAAGTGCATGCGGCACATGCGCGACGAGCTGCGCGGCGTCACCAAACTTCTCGTCACCCACGACATGGGCTCCATCACCTCCCTGTGCGACCGATGCCTGGTGATGCACAAAGGCAAGCTGGTCTTCGACGGGCCGCCGGTGCGCGCCATCGAGTTCTACACCAAGCTCGTCCACAACGAAGAGTTCGGGCATCTCGTTCGAACGAGCGACAAGCCCGCTCCAACAGACACCGAGCGCACGCCCGCCGCCGCCACGTCCGAGCGCCCCGAGCACGCGTGGGTCAAGCCGGAACTGTGGCACGAGGTTCCTCAAGAGTCCCTCAGCGGCGCTGGCGAGGTCGTCATCGAGCGCGTCGCCTTCACCGACCGCTTCGGCGGCCCGATGGAAACCATCCGCCCCGACGACCGCTACGTCGGCTGGTTTGTTATCCGGACATCCCTTGCCAAGAAGAACCTCTTCTTCGGCGTCGTGGTCGTGGACCGCACCGGGACGTATGTCTGTGGCGATAACACGATCAGTCCCCCCGCCGGGCCTATCGATGTCTCGTCGGCGGGTGAATATCTGGTACGCATGGAATTCGCCTGGCCGCGTCTGCAGCCCGGGACTTATACCATCACGTACGGGTGCGGAGAGGGAACAGACCCGATGTACCACGTGATCCAGTGCTGGGCTCACAGCGCCGTCGCGGTCGCGGCAATCAGCCCGAACCTCCCGGTCCACGGGATCTTCACCAACCCTCTCCGCGACTTTGAGATTGTTCCATTGAGCGGTTTCGGGGAGTCTGCGAGCAGGAGGTCTGCGAGCGTTGAGTCAGCGCAAGTCCAAACCTCAGTCCAAGCCTAAGCCAAAGCTGGCAACTCTGGCGTCGCGCCGTTGGCTCGTCGGGAGTCCCGCATTCGAGGCCGACGCGATCTGCCCGCTCATGCCCGTCTGGCCTTGGGGCGGGCACCGCGGCTGGTCCTACGACTTTGTCCGATTCATGCGGCCCGGGGTGATCTGCGAGCTGGGCGTCCACTGGGGAACCTCGTTTTTCGCTTTCGCTCAGGCAGTCAAAGACGCCAAATTCAAGAGCAGGATGATCGGCGTGGACACTTGGGCGGGCGACGGGCACACCGGGCCGTACGGGCCTGACGTCCTCGAAACCGTGCGCACGATCGCGGCCAAGTTCTATCTCAAGCAGAGCTTCGAGCTGCTGCCCATGACCTTCGACGAGGCCCTGCCCAGCATCGCTGACGCTTCGGTCGACCTGCTCCACATCGACGGGTTCCACACCTACGACGCGGTCAAGCACGACTTCGAATCATGGCTCCCCAAGATGGCCGACGACGGCGTGGTGCTGCTGCACGACGTGGCCGACGACACCGGGTACGGGTCGGCCGACTACTGCAAGGAGCTGCTCGAACGCTTCCCCGGGTTTCATTTCGAGCACTCTTGGGGGCTGGGTGTGGTCTTCCCCAAGAGCCACAAGTGGATTGACGCGCTGCGCCAGCACGGTCTCGATGACAAGGTCCTGCTCTACACGTACCGGGCCGAGCTCGAACGTTCGAAGCTTGAGCTCCGCGACACCGGCGCGATGGCGATCGAGCGATTGGCCGCCATGGACGAGATGGGCAGGATCATCGGGGAGCGCGACCGCCAGCTCTCGTCCTTGCATGAGGACGCGAACGGGCTGCGGCAGGCGATCGAAGCGACGAACCAGACAAGGATCGCGCTGCGAGGCGAGCTTGACCGGGCCGTCGCGAGCGCCGCTGAGCAGATCGGCGAGTTGCGGTCTGGACGCGAGGCCGACGGTCAGCGGATCTCGGCCCTGAAGGGGAGCGTCCGGACGCTGGAAGAGTCCGTCGCGCAGTTGCAGACTCGCGCACGAGAACTTGAGGCTGATCTCAGTCAGACGCGAGAATCGCTCGGCCAGACGCAGGGCTCGCTCGGCCGCACGCGAGAATCTCTCCTCCAGACCCGAGCATCCGAAGCGCGGAACCTCGCCCGGGCCGAGAAGACCGAGGCCGAGCTTGAGAAGACCGAGGCCGAACTCGCGGTTATCGCGCAAGAGCTGGCCGAGACTCATTCAACCCTCGCGCGAGCGTCCGATGACCTTGCGCGGGCCTTAGAGCGTGAGCGGTCCTTGCGAGAGAGCAAGGTTGAATGGGAGGCGGTCAACCGGCGTCTGCGGTCCGAGTTGAATTCTGCTCGGGAGAGCATCAGATCTCTGCGGGCTCGGGTTGCCGAACTTGAGCTGCTGCTGTCTCAGGAGACCACCCGGGCCTCGAGCCTGAGCCTTGAATTGGAAGAGGAGAACGCGATGAACCGAGAACTCAGCAAGTCTCTAGAGGTTGTGCGTGCCGACGTGGAGCTGATGGCCATCCGCATCGAGCACCTCGAACGGATCCAGATCGAACGAGAGTCGGAGCTCGAGCGTGCCAAGCTCGACCTAGCGGGGGCGAGCCGGGGCGTGAGGACGGGGTCGTCGGCCTCGAGCCGTGCGCGTCGTGGCACCCGTTGAACGCCCGTGAAAAGACATCATTGAGCGGTTCAGAAGCCTGACCGCAGGAGCGACGCCCGTTGGACCATCTCACCGATTTTTCACCGCCGGTTCTTTCCAAGCAGGAAGCGAGCGAACGGACGGCTCAGTTTCACGAGCTTTATTACTATGCGCGCCTCTGGGAGACAACACGCTGGCTCGGCGTGCCGACGTACAAGTGCCCGCTTGACATGTGGGTGTACCAAGAAATCTTGAGCGAGACGCGGCCCGAGGTGGTCGTCGAATGTGGCACCGCTTTCGGCGGAAGCGCACTGTTCATGGCCACCGTGATGGACCAGATCGGTGTCGGCCAGGTGGTCACGGTGGATATCACGGCTCAGCCCAACCTCCCGCGCCATCCACGGATCGAGTACCTCTCGGGGTCCACGGCAGATGCACGCACGCTTGATCAGGTGCGTTCGAGGATCCGCCCCGGTGCGCGGACGATGGTGATCCTCGATTCGCTGCATACCCGCGACCACGTCCTGGCCGAGCTTGAGCTTTTCTGGCCGCTGGTCACACCGGGGTGTTACCTGGTCGTCGAGGACACGAACATCAACGGGCACCCGGTCCAGACGGACTTTGAGCCCGATCGGGGCCCGGGCGCCTACGAGGCCGTGGAGATTTTCCTGCGGCAAGACCGCCCCTTCGAGCGTGACCCATCTCGGGAGAGGCTGCTGCTGACGTTCAATCCGGGGGGGTATCTCCGGCGGGTGTAAGCGCCGGGTGCTCGTTGCTCGGATTACCAAACCAGAGTGTCAGGTTTGGCTGGTCAACGCCGGGACCGGCAGTAGAATGAAGACCCGCCAGCGCCACGTCTTGCAGACTCGTGCGAACTTATGCTCAACGCCCCACACCTCCAAGCCCTGCAGCGTCTCGGGACGGCCTGGCCGCCGCCCAAGTCCGATCGCCCCGCGCGGATCGCGTGGCTGATGCCGTCGCTGATCGAGGGCTCGGGTGGGCACCGCACGATCTTGCAGAACGTGCAAGCGCTGATCGAACGCGGGCACGACTGCCATCTGTTCGTCGAGCACGCCTCGTGCGCTGAGATCTCGGGCGAGGCCGCCCAGCTCGAAGCGATCCAAACCGAGCTTCTGAAGTTCTTCGGGTTTGCGAGCGACAAGGTCCACCTGGGCTTCACGATCCCGCCCGGGTTCGACCTGATCTTCGCCACCGCCTGGCACACCGCGCAGGTCGCGGCCTGGTCGGCGGTCTCGCGCAAGGCGTACTTCGTGCAGGACTTTGAGGCGTTCTTCATGCCCATGGGGGACGGGTTCCTCATGGCGGAGAACTCGTACCGTCTCGGGCTGACGCCCGTCAGCATCGGCCGCTGGCTGACGCACCGCTTGAACAGCGAGTTCGGCTCCTTCGGGTCGTACTTTGATTTCTGCGCCGACCACGCGGTCTATCGTCCGCTCGAGACCGTCTCGAGCGAGCAGGCGGTGTGCATGATCTGCCAGCCCGAAAAGCCGCGGCGCTGCCCACGCCTAGGCATCGATGCGCTGGGCATCGTCAAGCACCACCGCCCCGACGTGAAGATCCTGCTCTACGGCTCCAAGGACAAGCCGCATATCTGGTACGAGCACGAGTGGCATGGGCTGCTCAGCGTGCGGGCGTGCAACGAGCTGTACAACCGCGCTAAAGTCGGGCTGTGCATCAGCTCGTCGAACCCCTCGCGGATCCCCTTTGAGATGATGTCGGCCGGGCTGCCAGTGGTGGACATCCACCGCGAGAACAATCTGTACGACCAGCCCGACGACTGCGTGTCGCTGGCGGGAACGCGAGCCGACGACATCGCGCGGGCGATCATGCAGCTGCTCGATGACGATCGCCGCCGCGACCTGATGGCTCAGAACGGGCGGCGTTTCATGGCCGAGCGATCGCTCGAGCACGGGTACCGGCAGTTTATCGTGGCGACGGAGACGATCCTGCAGGGCGGCGAGCACGAGTTCGTGCCGATCAGCCGGGGCGTGCGCAGGGTCTACCACCGCCCCCCGGTGCTGGCGTGCCATGGGGCCCCGCAGCCTCAGTCGATCGTTCAGGACGGCGTGCGTGCCAGCGGTGTCGCCGAGGGCTCGGCCCGACAGATGATCGAGGCCAAGAACGAGCTCGGAGAGATCCTTCGCTCGCGGGCCTGGCGCACCATGTTACGGCTCAAGCGGATGCCGCCCTACAACGTCATCGCCCGGCTGCGGTTCGGGCCAGACTGGGACCGCGTGGACCCGGGCGAGGATCCGCGAGCCAGACTGCACCGGCTCAAAGCCAGCCGCGCGTACCGGGTCATCCAAGCCTCCAAGCGCACAATGGTGTACCAGTGGTTCGCGGATCGGAAATACGGCCCGACCGAACCGCGAGGACCGGGCTGAGTCTTGCTGTATGCGTCCGTGATGCGATAGTTCGAGTTTTGAGTGCTCGCGCTCGAATCTCAGCCCGAGAACAGGACCAAAGCTCGGCCGACCGCAGATACGTTTCCGATGACTTCCATCTCGTTCCCAATCTTTGTTCGCGCTTGGTTCCCCTCACGCTCATGCCTCACTCGCTCCTGACCATCGATATTTGGGACACCGTTCTGCGGCGGCGCTGCCACCCCGACGAGGTGAAGCTCTTCGCCGCCCGAGCGCTCTGGCTGCGCTTCAACTACTGGGTCCGCCCCGAGTTCGCTGGGCCCACGCCGCTGCTGCACCTGAGGCAGCGGTTCGAGCACCAGATCGGGCTGGCCCGCGTGATCAGCGGTGCGGACGACGAGTACCGGCTCGATGAGGTTGTTGAACGCTGGGTCCGGGCCGCGTTCGTCGAGGTCGAGCCCGCGTTCCTGGCCGCGGCCGTGGCGACGATGCGTCAGATCGAGCTCGGGCAGGAGCACGAGGTGTCCTACGCCGACGCGGGGCTGACGAGACTGCTCGAATCGATCGGGGCCGACCACATGGTCGCGCTCTCGGACTTTTACCTCTCGTCGGAAGATCTCCGAGATTTGCTCGCGTCCAAGGCCCCCGGGCTCGCGTTCAGCGAAGTGCTCGTCTCGTGCGACGTCAGCCTCAACAAGCGCTCGGGCCGGCTCTTTTCTCACGCGCACGAGCGCTTCCGCCTGCAGCCTGACCAGCACGTGCACGTGGGTGACAACCTGCACTCGGACGTGACCGTGCCGACGGCGCTGGGCGTGCGCGCGATTCATTACTTCGACCCGCCGGAAGAGGCCGCACGGCACCTGCACCGTGAACGCTGGACCGCGCGGCAGACCGACCTGAGCGCGATGTGGCCCACGCTGGCCTGCGAGTTGAGCCACGCCGTGCAAGTGCCGCGTGAGCTTACACCCGACCAGAGCGAAATCTTCATTGCAGGGGTTCGCGCCGCCTCGCTGTTCGTGGGGCTGGTGCTGCGAGCCATCGAAGAGGCGATCAAGCGTTCGGTGCCAGTAGTGCATTACTTCACGCGCGAGGGTGTGTTCTACGAGCGGATCCACCGCGCCCTCGCGGCCGCGGCCCCCGGGTCGTCGCTGGTCGGCACGCCGATTCCGGGCTCGGCCTTGCTCGAAGTCAGCCGATTGGCGACGTTCGCGGCGTCGATTCAAGCAGTCACCACGCACGAGTTCATGCGGCTATGGAACCTGTATTCCTCGCAGCCGATGAAGAGCATGCTGGCGAGCCTCGACCTTCCCGAGTTTCAGGCCCGCCCTCTATTGCAACTGCACGGGCTCGACGCCGACACGCCGGTTCAGTACCCATGGTCCGACTCGCGCGTGCAGGCTCTCTTCGCTGATCGGCGCTTCGTGCGGCTGATCGAACGCAAGCGTGACGGGCATCGTGCGAACCTCAAGACGTACCTCGCATCGCGCGGGTTCGTTGACGACGGCCGACCCAAGGTCGTCGTGGATATCGGGTGGCGCGGCACGATCCAAGACAATCTCGCGTGGATCTTCCCGTCCTGCACGCTCCACGGCGTGTACCTGGGCATGCACGCCACGCTCAACGCGCAGCCGCCCAACGTGACGAAGGTCGCGTACGCGGCCGACTCGCGTGTTGATCCGGTGAAGTACGGCAACGTCATCAAGTACGAGGTTCCGTTCGAAATGACGAGCAACAGCCCCGAGGGGAGCGTGATCGGTTACGGGCCCGGGGCCGAGCCGGGCGCGATCGCGGCGCTTCGAGATCACAACCCCGAAGAGTCGGCCGCGTACGACCGCTGCGCGAAGTATTTCCAGGACGGCGTGGTGGCGGCCGTGCCGGTGCTGGCGCGGTGGATCCGCGATTACGCCGTGTCCGCGCAGGACCTGCACCCGATCGCGCTCAACGCCATGCGCACGCTGGTGGCCGACCCGCCGATGCCGATGGTGCGTGCGTACTTCGACCTCAAACACAACGAGACATTCGGGCTGGGCGGGTTCGTCGAGATGACCTCGCACTCACCCAAGTGGCTGGCCAAGGCCGTGGCGACCGACCCGCTTGCGCGCGGGCAGATGGACCGGCTCGAACACGATAGCCGCTGGCCCTGCGCGTTCCATCGCTTCAACGAGCTGGAAGAAATGCGCGCGGAGTACGCGCGGACCAAGCTCGGCGCTCGGCCTCTTGTGGACTACCACGCCACCGACCTCGCCGCGGCCGCGTTCGCGCTGCAGCATCTCGAAAACTCAGGAAGCTGGAAGCTTGTGCGGCGTATCAAGCGTTCGCTGCCGATGCGGGCGTTGGCGCGGCTGCGGTTCGGAGAGGGCTGGGACGCGGGACCTGGTGTTGAAGACCCGGTGGCGCGGCTGGGCTGGATCACACAAGGGCGGACGTTCCGGGTGATTCAGGCGATCAAGGCCTGGCCGATGGTGAAGGACAGAGCAAGGCGAAGGTACGGGGTGAGAGATCTGGAGAGGTGGTAGAACCGGTCCCGCTCGAGGCAGCGAACATACCACCCGTCTGCCCATAATCGAGACAGCACATGATCCAGCTCAACGAGCGTTTCCGCCACGCTCTTTCTTGCGGTGTGGATGATGAACCTAGACGATTCTCACGCTTCGTAAACGCGTGTCTGAACGTCGTTCCAAGTCAGCGACGGCTGGCCGGGTGTGTCTCCCAAGCGAGACTCAACACGGGCGCGGTGCTCGTCAACGTCTGAGCAGGTCACCTCGATCTCGATAGATCGAACCTCGGCGTGATCGCGACTTCGCGCCACGCGCTTCGGGTGATATCCAGCGGATTGACCGAATCGGCGACGACATCGCAACCGAGTCGAAGGTTGTCCGCCGCGACACGGCACGCCACCATGTAGCCTTCGGGTCTGTCAAGAGTTGCGCCCGTATCGCGAAGTGCCTGCTCGATCGTGTCAATCCGCAAGTGCAACGCCTTCCGCATCCATGCCACGTACCTCGCCAGCGTTGTCTTTCTCGCGCCAGCAATCTCGTAAAGATGTACAGCATGTCGAACGCTAGGAAATGAAGAGGAGCAGAGTGGAGCCGAGAACCTCAACCGCACCACCGAGGAACCGGCTCTGGACGTCCTCGGTGCCGACCGGCCCACGACCCCCGAAGAACACCGAGAACCGGAGCAACCCTCGGTGGGACGGCGAAGTTCGCCATCGCGACCTCGCTGGCTCTGGAATCGTCGTCGATCCTTCAGCTCATGTTGGCGTTGGCCTAGTCTACTGTGGTGATAATACGAAAAAACCCCTGCGAACGCAGGGGTTTTTCCTTCAAGTGGAGCGGACGTGAGTCGAACACGCGACCTCATCATTGCGAACGATGCGCTCTACCAACTGAGCTACCGCCCCGTCGATCTGTCCGAGGCCCGGTGGCCTGCGGCGATCGGCGAGATTATACCCGGGCGAAACGTGGTTGACCGGGTTTGACGAGAAGGGTCAGGGTCTACCGAGGGCTCACGAGGGAGCGGGGGTAGGCGTTGGCCGCCGAGAACTCTGAAGAATGCTGGGATGGGCGAACCGGGGTTGGGGCGCTATCGTATTTGAGAATGGTGTCTCAGTTGGAAGAAGAGCTTTAGGCAATGGGCAATAGGCAATGGGCAATGGGCAGTGGGCATCGGGGCGTGAGGTACCGGGGCATCGAGAGAAGAGGCGGGGCGAAGGAGGCGTGTGATGAGTCGTGTGATTGTTGGTTTGATCGCGGGGTTGGCTCTGGTGCTGGTGACGGCGTGCGAGAAGGCGGCGCCCAACGAAGGGACGTCGGCCGCACCGCCAGCGAAGAGCGTGACAAACCAGACCGCGCGACAGGCCGCGCGCGAGCCCGGGCCTCTGCGCGTGGTCGTGACGATCGCGCCGCTAGCGGGGTTGGTGCGTGAGCTGGTGCCGGCGGGTTCAGAAGTTTCGATCCTGATGGCACCGGGGCGGAGTGAGCACGGGTACGAGTTCACGCCGCGCGAGCTGGCGGGGATCGGGCGCGCGGACTTGGTCGTGTCGGTGGGATTGTCACTAGAGCCGAAGGTCGCGGAGTTCTTAAAGGAGCATCCGTCGGCGACGCGCGTGGAGTTTTGCCTAGCGGACGTGCTGGATATCCACGCGCCCGCCGGGGGAGAGGCGGAGGCGGACCACGACCACGATCACGATCACGACCACGATCACTCGCACGATCACGGGCCGATCGATCAGCACCTGTGGCTCGATCCGGTGCTGGTGGCACGAGCGATCCCTTCGTTGCACGCGGCCATCGCGCGAGCGGCGGCGCTTCCAGGCGTGGTGGCGGGGCCGATTCCGGATGCTTCGGCTCTCGCTGCGAAAGTAGAAACGTTGAACGCGGAGTACGTTGAGCGCCTCAGGCCTCTGGCGGGTCGATCGATCGTGACGCACCACAACGCGTGGTCGAGGTTGGCGGAGCGGTATGGGCTAAAAGTGGCGGCGGTGCTCAGGCCCATCGAGTCTGCGGAGCCGACGCCAGGGCAGGTGGCCAAGTGTGTGGACGCGATCCGTGGGGCGGGGGTGGGCACGATCTTTGTTGAGCCGCAGTTCAACAGCGCGTCGGCGCGGCGCGTGGCGGACGCGGCCCAAGTCCGCGTCGGCGTGCTCGACCCGCTGGGAACGGGAGACTGGTTCGTGATGATGCGCGGGAACCTAGACGCGATCGTGAGTGGGCTGGAAGAGAAAAAGTAGAGAATCGTCGGCCTTCACCGATGGCGGTCTTTCCCGCTCGGTTCGAACCCTTCGGGGGTCTAATGCTCGGCGTCGGTCTCGACTGGAAGTAACGGGTCGCGCGTGCGCGGCATCACCACTGCACGAGATACTCGGTAAACTCTTCAACGAACCATGACCGCGCTCGCCGCCAACCTCGCTCACTTCAACGCCACGGACGCGAGCGCGCCAGCCGTCGAGTGTCGCGGCGTCACGTATCGCTATGCGCGAGCGGGCGGCGGCATCGGCGTGGTTGACGACGCGCCCGCGTTGCGCGGCATCACGCTCTCGGTGCGCGTGGGCGAGCGGCTCGGGATCCTCGGGCCCAACGGCGGCGGAAAGAGCACGCTGGTCAAGCTCATACTCGGGCTGCTGCCGTGCCAGTCGGGCGAGCTCTCGGTGTTCGGCCAGCCGCCGCACGAGGCCCGAAAGAAGGGGCTCATCGGGTACGTGCCCCAGCGCGTGGAAGCGGAACTGGCGTTCCCGCTGAGCGTGCGGCAGGTGGTCGCGATGTCGGCCCAGCGCGGGCTGATGCCATGGATGCACGTTGATCGCACACGGCAAGGCGCGATCGAGAACGCGATCGAGGTCGTCGGACTTTCCTCGGTCGCGGACCGCGCGATCGGCAAGCTCTCGGGCGGGCAGTTGCAGCGCGCGATGATCGCGCGAGCGCTCGCGGGCAGGCCTCGGATTCTGTTCCTCGATGAGCCCACCGTCGGCGTCGACGTCGGCGGGCAGCAGCGCTTCGCGGAACTTTTGGACTCGCTGCACAAGAAGCTCGGGCTGACGATCGTGATCGTGAGTCACGACATCCGCGTGATCGCCGCGGGGTGCGATCGAGTGGCGTGCCTGTCGCGCACGCTGCATTTTCACGACACGCCGCAAGGGCTCACGCCTAAGGTGCTCGCGGAAGTCTTTCGGCATGACGTCGCGGGGATCTTCGGCGACGTACACGTCGTGGCCCACGTCGCGGGCAGTTGCCCGCCCGGCTGCGCCATCGACGGCGCGATCGTTGGCTCGGTCGATGGCCCGCACGATGGCTCAACCGCGAACGCCGCGGCCTCGGGCGCTCCACCGGCCGATTCCGTCGCCGCACGAGCCGCGAGTCTCTGGAAGGGCGAGAAGCCGTGAGCCGGGTGCCGCGTTGAAAACGATCGACTATCTCCTGGACCCCAGCATGCGGGCGATCTTCCTGCCCGGCGTGCTCACCGGCGTCGCCATCGCGATCGTCTGCTCGTGCCTCAGCGTGCTCGTGGTGCTCAAGCGGCTGAGTTTCATCGGGCAGGGCGTGAGCCACGCGGCCTTCGGCGGCATGGGCGTTGCGGCCGTCATCGACCTGGCGATCGTGAACATGGGCATCGCTAGCGGGCTGCCAGCGCTCGGTCAGCTCGGTGTGGTGCTGCTCTTCTGCCTAGTCGCGGCGTTGGCGATCGCGGGGCTGAGCGACCGCGGCGGCGAATCGGCGGACACCATCATCGGCATCGTGCTCGTCGCGTCGATGACGCTTGGCGCTCTGCTGCTTCACGTCAGCTTCCAACATCGCGGCACCGGCGGGCCGTCGTGGGAATCAATCCTCTTTGGCTCGCTGATGGGCCTGGCTTGGCACGATACGTTGATCGCGGGCGTCGTTTCGCTTGGCGTGGTGGCGACGCTCTGGGCGGTGCGAAGGCCGCTGCTCTTCTGGGCGTTCGATGAGCAGGCCGCGCCCGCGTTTGGTGTTTCGGACCGCGCGATGAAGGTCACGCTGATGGTGCTGCTGTGCCTGGCGATCGTGACGTCGATGAAGCTCGCGGGCGTGGTGCTGGCGACGGCCATCCTCGTTCTTCCAGGAGCAACGGCGTTGCGCCTAAGCGATCGGTTTAACGTGGTGCTCACGATCTCGGTTCTCGTCGGCGTGCTGGGCGTGTTGGGCGGGCTGGTGATGAGCTTTGAGATGGATTGGCCGCCCGGGCCTGGGATCGTGGCGATGCAGACGATGATCTACGCCGTCGCGCGAGCGTTCAACGTGATCTCCGGCGTTCGGCGTCGCCGCATGGTTTCTGCCGCGTAATGATGCGAACAACCTCGCGCGTTCGGCAATCACTCGGCATGCCGAGCAAACACGATCGCGCCCGCGTGCCGTTGACACCGCGCCGATGTGTGGTACGATGAACTCGCTGTCGGTGCCCCGAGAAGTCGGGGCTGGAAAGGGAAGTGTGGTGAAAAGCCACCGCGGACGCGCCGCCGTATGGGGCATAGACGCGGGTTCACGAGAGGTTTGCCCCTCGTTCGATCGTTCGGTTCGACCGGAAGATCGAGGCCACTGAAGACGCTGCGGTTTGGATCTGGAATCTCTGATTCGGATTCAAGCCGCAGAACTTCGGGAAGGCGGAACTCGCAGAGCCTCGAGCCGGAAGACCTGCCGATGGACGCCGCGTGCGTTCGGGAAACCCGATCGCGCGTGGCCGCTGGATGGCCCTCGCGGAATCTGGTCGCGGTTCACCTCACGGTGCATCGCGAGCGGACGGGGCGGTCGGCGGAGTCGCTCGGCCGTCCCCGGCGCGCGCTCCACCGGACCTTTTTGAAACCACCGCGAGAGCTAGGGCACAATGTCCCGGGGGCCGTCCTGCGCGATTCAGGACGAAGCGCCACGAGCCTCGATGCGCCCACCGATTGAAAGCGGCGTGCGCGTACGGCCGTGGAGAAGGTTGGTTTCTGTGGATTCGATTCAGCACCGGTCACAACGTCGGAAACAAGTCCAGAGTCATATTCAGAAGAGCATCGAGCGACACCCTCGGAGCGAGCGCACAAGCCTTGCAAATGAGCCGTTTCTGCGCGCCGCGGCGCTGACGATCGCCGCGACCTCGTCGCTCCTCGTCACGACACACTCGGCCAATGCGGCGAGCGCTTTCGCTAGCAGCATCGTGTCGTACACCCCCGGTGCCGGAGTCGGCGCTGGGTACAACGACCCGACCCGAGCGATCGGCCAGCCGACACGCCTCACCGGCATCGGCACCGATTTTCAGAGCACCACCAACCCGTTCGCGCCCGCTTACGAAAGTTCCGACCTCGTTACCGTCGGCCGGGGTGGCTCGCTCGTGCTCGCGTTCGATCACGCCATCACCAACGACGCGGCCAACCCCTTCGGCGTGGACCTGCTCGTCTTTGGCAACTCGTTCTACACCGACAACGCTGGCGTGGTCGACGGGCTCTTCGGCGGCTTCGGGACCATCGAGGTCAGCGCCGACGGGATCGATTGGCGGCTTATCACGGGCGTGGCCGCCGACGGCGCGTTCCCCACGCTCGGCTACAGCGACGTGACCGACCCTTTCCAATCAACCGGATCGGTGCTCACGGATTTCACGCGGCCTGTTGACCCCGCGTTCAACGCCAGTGGAAAATCGTTCGCCCAACTTATCGCGGGCTACGGCTCATCGGGCGGCGGCGCGAGCGTTGATCTGGCCGCGGTCGGGCTCGAATCGGCGTCGTTCGTCCGTATCAGCGTGGCCAGCGATTCTGCGTTCACAGCCCAGATCGACGCGATCTCGGATGTCTCAGCTGTTCCCGCGCCAGCCACGCTCGCGGCGCTCTCGGCGCTCGCGGTCGGCCTTGCAAGGAGACGGCGCTCGTGAGCGCCCTTGCGAGCTTCATCAAGTTCTCTGATCTGTTCCGCTCCTTCGGGAGAGGGGGTGGGGCTTTACCTCGCGCCGCCAGCCTCGTCAGCATCGCGTTTTTAACTGTTTTTCCTGGGATCTTCGCCATACGTTCAACTCTCGCCAGCCCTGAATGGCCGCAGTTCGGCGGGTCGCGTGGTCGCGTCTCGAACAACGACGCCGGGCCCGCTTCAATCTCTTCGCCGACGTGGACGTTCGCTTCCGACACCAGCGGCAACGCGATCAGGTTCGTCGGGCAATCAGGGCTCGCGGTGTCGCGCGACGTCGTGCTCGCCGCCGGTTCGATCACCGTCGCGTCGCAGAGGCAATTCAAGCTCTGGGCGATCGATCGCCGCACAGGCCTGCAACGTTGGGCGGCGTTGATCGCCGCGCCCGCTTTCGATTCGTGGTCATCCCCCGCTATCGACCTTCGTACTAACACCGCGGTCGTCGCGTCGGGCTCGGTGGTCGCCGCGTTCGATCTCACGAGCGGCGCGACAAAGTGGCAGACCACACTCGCTGCGCCGATCGTGAACGCTTCGCCGCTCCTGACCTCGGGCCACGGCGTCGGCCCGCAGGGTGGTCAATGGAACGGCGGGTTAGGGATTGCAAATCGAATCTTCGTCACGGAGTACGACGGCTTCGGAACTGACGGCTCGCTGACGTGCATAAACAGCGACCCGTACCACGCGGCCGCGAACCCGCACCAGCCCGGCGCGGTGCTGTGGTCCGTGCCCATCGGCGGCTCATCGGGCAACACGCCCGCTTTCTCGGGCGGCATGGTCTACGTCGCCACGCTCGGACGATCTGGCTTTGGCGCAGGGCAGATCCTGGCTTTCCGCGCCGACGCCGCCATCGCGCCCGACCTCGTGTGGGCGTTTGACAACGTGATCGAAGAAGGCTTCTTCGGCGGCGTGTGCGTCGTGCCTTCATCCAACGCAGCCAACGCGCCCGCCTCTGTTTTCGCAGCGTCGTACGCGTTCTCCGGCGCGCGGACCTCTTCCAACCTTGTGAAGCTCGACGCCTCGACGGGCGCGTTGCGATGGTCGATCGGATGCAACCGAACCTCGGCCACACCGATCGCGCTCGCCGACGGCCGCATCATCCTCAGCGGCGGCATCCGCGGCTTTGGCTCGGTCCCGACGATCCAAGTCTTCAAAGACCAGGGCACTTTCGCGACGCTGCTGTGGGACTCGGCCGCCGCGACGTGGGTGGACACCAACGGCAACGGAACCATGGACCTCGGCGAATACACCGTGCTCGGCGGCTGGTCGATGCAGCCCGCGTTCGCGTCATCGCCCGCCGCTCCACGCCTCTTTCTCGGCGCGATCTCTACAAACCTCGCGAGCACCGCCGCGTGTACCGACCTCTACGCGATCGATACGAGCAAGCTGCCGTTCAACACCGGCGGCGCGGCCCAGCCCGGCTATCTCGCGATGCACTACGTTGGTGCCGGAAGCACGCCAGCTCTCGCGGACGCGAATCTCTACACCATCGGCGCGGCTGGCCTGTTGGCGTTCGGCCCGCCGCCGCCGCGCTGCGATGTAAACAGCGACGGCGTTGTGGACATCGAGGATCTGTACTCCTGGTTCCGGGGCACGGGTCTCCGCGATGTCAACATCGACGGCTCCGTCAACGACACCGACCGCGCCGTGCTGGAGGCCGAGCTGCGCCGCGACGAGATCGTGGACATGAACGCCGGGAGAAGGCCATGAATCAGCGTGTCTCTCCACCGCCATCCTTGTCGCGTGCATCGGCGCGAGCGAGCTCGTCCGGACCCGCGTTCACGCTCATCGAACTCCTCGTCACCGTCGCGGTGATCGCGCTGCTCATCAGCGTCCTGCTCCCCGCGCTTGCTGGCGCGCGCACCATCGCACGGACCGCTGTGTGCCTCTCGAATCAACGCCAGCTCGTCACCGCGTGGACGCTCTACGCCAACGCCTCGCGCGATCGCGTGATGCCGCTGGCGTACTGGAGCGAGGCTGACATCGGCCTAGGGCCGCAGGTATTCTGGTGGGGAACGCACGGCAGCGCGACCGAACCGCCCGACTATTCGCGTGGTTTTCTCGCGCCGTACCTCGACACCTCGCTCGCGCCGCGCTCGGTGCTTGAGTGCCCCGAGCAGGCGTGGGGAACGTATCGCCCGCAAGGGCCGTCGCGCACGATCACCAGCACCTACGGCTACAACGGCTACTACCTCTCGCCCGCAAAGACACCCGGCTGGGGCGCGCAGATCGCAAACCAGCGATGGAAGCGCCTCGGCGAAATCGAGCGCAGCACCGACGTGTTCGTGTTCGCTGATGCGCTTCTCCCCGGATCGACACCGAGCAACACCGCGCTGCTCGACCCGCCTCAGTTGTTTACACGCGGTTCCGGATGGCAAGCGAACAACTCACCAACGACCGCGTTCCGTCACGGCCGGCGCGGTCTCGCGCTTGGTTCATCTCCGGGCCGCGCCGTGACCGCCCGCGTTGACGGGAGCGTTCGACCGGTCGTCGCCGCGGAAGGCTCGATTGTGGATCAGAGATGGAGCATCGGATCGGTCGTTGTTGACAACTCGCCGTCGTACGTCCCTGACTGGCGCGACTGGCGCTAGCCAGCTCTGGCCGCCCCCGCACAAAGACACCCGATACCATCGGGGTGACCAACGTGTCGACGACACCATCCGGCGTAACCATGGCCATCGACCGCTGCTATTGCCACCAGCTCTTGTTCCGAGATCTCAAGGTTCTCGCAGAAACAACGGGCTCTGGCCTCGATCAACTCTGCGAACAAACCAAGTGCGGCACCGGCTGCGGGCTCTGCCTGCCGTATCTCCGCGTCATGTTGGCTACAGGAAAAACAGATCTCCCGGTCCTGTCGATGGCGGACGTGGAGCGGATCTGCGCTGGGTCCGGCGGGCCGGCCGGTTCTGGACCTCAGCTCTGACTTCACAACGCCGACCTCTATAATTTTGCAGCGCGTTGCTCGTAATTGGAACTTCGGTCAGCGCCGCAAACCCCGGCCCGTTCCTCTCTCCAATGATGCTGGGTCGTGGGCAACGCCCGATCACGACCGATCACGCCCGATCGCAGGACGAACGGCCTCCTCCACCGCGCAGCCTTGAGGAGCACAGTGAAGGGAACGAGCAGCCGATGCCCGAACCGCGGATCAGTTCGAGCCACGAGGATACGCCGTCGCCGTCTGCGTCTGTGAGTCGGCCCGGGCACGTCTATCGCGAGATGGACGAGCTGCGTCTGCTCCGCTTCCTCAACGACCTCGACAGCCAGCTTCGACCGGCACGCGACGTTGAACGCGCGCTCAAAGTCGCGATGCGCGCGACCGCCGCGTTCTTCGCCGCGCCCGCCGCGTGCATCGCGGCCGTCACCCCGGGCTCACGCGCCGCACGCCTGCTCGTCTCGGACCAGCGCGGCAAGGAGTGGGACCTGAGCACGCTGGCCGCCTTCACGCGCGGCGAGGACCACCCCGCGCCGTCGGGGCTCATGCTCGCCACCATCCGGCGCCGCGGCCGAGCCTGGGGCGTGCTCGCCGTGCAGCACGCGACAGGCCTGCCCAGCTCGCGCGAACGCGACGCCTTGAACCGCGTCGTCATGGTCGTCAACACCTGCGTCGCCCACATCGAGCGCGAGCGGATGCTCGAAGTCCGAGCCCGCATCGACCGCAAGGTTCTCGTGCAGATCAGGCCTCAGGATCTGTTCTACCAGATCCTCGACGGGCTCCGTTCGCTCACCGAGTACGACCATTCCGCGACGCTCTTGATCGGCGACGAGCTGGACCAGCACTTCGACATCGTGGCCGAACAGATCGCGTGGCGCAAGGGAAAGAGCGAACGGATCGGCCGGCGCTTGCCGATGAGCGACACCGTGATCTCCGCGACCGCCGACGGCGCGGTGTGGGGGATCACCCGGCGCAGCGGCGTGTGGACAGCATGGTCGGACGAAACCCCCGCCGACCTCGCGTCACTCGTCGAGTTCACGGCTGGCTTGCAACCCTTGGACAGATCGATCTCGAGCGTCCCCAACACCACGATCGCCCCGAACGCCCCGAGCAGCAACGGCTCGGCGATCGAGAACGAGATCCTCTGCGCACCGCTCCGTCTCCGCGACGGCCCGCTCGCGCTGCTTAAGGTCTCCGCGCTCCACCCCGGCACCTTTGGCCTCTACGAAGCCCAGCTCCTCGCCGCGCTGCTGCCGCAGGCTTCCGTCGCCATGCAGAACTCGCGGCGTACCGAAACACTGCACGCTAAAGTGCTTGAAACCGAGCGAAAGCAAGCGATGGCGGAGCTGGCCCGCGGCGTGGCCCACGACGTGAACAACGCGATGGGCGCGGCTCTGCCGCTGGTCCAACAACTCCGCGAAGAGGTCGAGTCCGGACAGTTTAACGCCAAAAGATTCGCGACCGACCTCGGGCACATCGAGCGGTCCATGCGCGTGTGTTGCCGGATTTTCGGGGGCATGCTGAGCTTCGCACGTCAGGCCGCCCGACCTTCGGGCACCGGTGACCTCCGCGTCGCCGTCGATTCCGCGCTCGCCATCCTCGGCGACGGGCTCGCACGCCGCCATATCACCGTGCACGACCGACTGCCCCCCGGCCTCCCCGCGGTCCTCGTCAGCCAGCACGAGATCGAGCAGGTCTTTCTGAACATCATCTCCAACGCGCGCGACGCGATGACCGCCAGCGGCCAACTCGCTATCGACGCCTCCGTCGAGAACGACGCGGTCATCGTCGAGATCGCCGACACGGGCTGCGGCATCCCTCGCGAGAACCTGCAGCGCGTGCAGGAGCCTTTCTTCACCACCAAATCCAACGGCAACGGGCTCGGCCTGTCGGTTTGCCGCGACATCATCTGGGCCGCACAAGGCCATCTCACCTTCGAGAGCGATCTCGGCCGCGGCACGAAGGTCCGCATCGTGCTGCCGGTTCAATCATCGTCATCGCCAGCCGCCCCCGATCGGGCCGCGTCGGATCTGGCCGCATCGAAGCCCGAATCACCGACTCGACCGACGCCGGGGCCTTCCGTATGAAGCAACTTCCTCAAACCGGCATCTTTTCCACCGGTCGGCAAGCTCGCGTACTGATCGTCGACGACGAGCCGGGCGTGCTCCGCGCCGCCGAGCGCGTGCTGGAATCTCACCACGCCGTCGCTGCCGCGTCTTCGCCCGCAGAAGCGATCATGCTCACGCCGACCTTCCGCCCGGACCTCGTAATCTGCGACATCCGCATGCCCGGCATGGACGGCTTTGAGGTGGTCGAGAGAATCCGCGCCGCACGCCCCGGCGTCGATGTCATCTTCATGACCGGCTCGCACACCGACCCCGACGCGCAGCTTGTCCGCTCGATCAAAGACCGCGCGTTCTATTTCATCCAGAAGCCCTTTGATCGCCAAGTGCTGATGACGCTGGTCGAACGCTGCCTCGAACTTCGCCGCCTGCGCGAGGCCGAGTCGATGCACCTGCGACGGATCGAGCAAGAGCTCGCCGAGGCCAAGATCGTGCAGAACGCGATGCTCGGGCCCACTACCGCCGAGTTCGACGGCATCACACTTCACGCACGCTCGAAAGCCTGCAGCGAACTCTGCGGCGATTTCTACGACTTCGCCCACGTCGGCCCTGATCGCGTGGCCGTGATCGTCGCCGACGCCTGCGGCCACGGCGTCTCGGCGGCGCTCCTCACCGCCAGCGTCAAGTCCGCGTTCCAGACCAACATCTCCGATGGGTTCGACCCGCTGGCCGTGATCGATCGCCTCGCTGGCACCATGGCCGCGTTCACGCCCGACCGCTTCGTCACCGCCTTCGTCGCGCTCATCGACCGTGCCGCGAGGCAGCTCTCCTACGTCAACGCTGGCCACCCCGCGGCATTCCTCTGGGGCCGCCACACCGAACCGCACACCGAACGCAACCCCGCGCCCGAGCCTCTCAATTCCAGCGGCCCCTGGGTCGGATCGGCCTTCCCTCTGAAATCATGGGAGATCGAGCGCATAAATCTCCCCCACTCTGCGCGGCTCCTCGTCTACACCGACGGCGTTCCCGACCTGCGCGGCCCCGAAGGCCGCTTCGGAATCTCACGCGTGGTCGACCACGTCACCGACCGAAGCGCCGAGAACGCAACGCTGCTCGACCGACTCACCGCGGACCTCTCGTTCTTCACGGCTGGCAGACCGCTGACGGATGATTACACGATGGTCCAAGCGGTTGTCCGCTGAACCAACGAAACGGGTGAGTCGAGGAGCTCGCTCGCTCGCTCACCCGCGCCACGATCCGCCGCACCGCTGACACCACCACATACGCCGTCGGCCACGCCACCAACGCGGCCGTCCCCCAGCTCCGCAGCCTCCGCGTCAGCACAAACCTCTCCACTCCAAAGTTCACGAGCGGCATGGCCAGCGAGATCAGGAGCGACATCGCAAAGACCATCAGCGTGATGAACAAAACCAGGCTTGACGAGGCGAGAGTTTCATGCAGAGAAAAGCCTAGCGAACTCCCCGCCCGCCGCCAACCACGCCGCTCAACTTGCCCCCGCCCTCCTCTCACCGCGGCCTGCACCTTCAGGGAATTCACTCTTGGGAAACCCTCAGAAACACGCAAAGAATCCGGCATCTCGAGGCTCAACCAACCTATCATCTGCGGTCCACCCTGGAGCTTCCTCGCATGCCCGAATCAGGCCCGCTCGACAACAGCCTTCCCAGCGATCTGCCCGCGAACCTCAACGACCGGATTGTCGAACTCGACATCCGCCGTGAGCTGCAAGACAGCTATCTCACCTACGCGATGAGCACGATCATGGACCGGGCGTTGCCCGATGTTCGTGACGGGATGAAGCCGAGTCAGCGGCGCATCCTCGTCGCGATGAACGACCTGCGACTCATGCCGGGCCGCAAGCATCTCAAGTGCGCCAAGATCGCTGGCAACACCTCGGGCGACTACCACCCGCACGGCGAAGCGATCGTCTACCCCACGCTCGTCGGCATGGCTCAGCGCTGGCGCATGCGCGTGCCGCTCATCGACCCGCAGGGCAACTTCGGCTCGATCAACGGCGATCCGCCAGCCGCCATGCGGTACACCGAGGCGCGGATGATGTACGCCGCGGTGGACCTGCTCGCGGACTTAAAGCTCGACACGGTCGATTTCCAGCCCAACTACGACGACCGCCTGATGGAGCCGATGGTCCTGCCGGGGCGCTTCCCCAACCTGCTCATCAACGGTGGCATCGGCATCGCGGTCGGCATGGCGACCAGCCTCCCGCCGCAGAACCCGACCGAAGTCTTCGACTCGATCATCCGCGTGCTCGAAACGCCGTCGGTGACGATGGGCGAGCTGATGACCGACGTGGTGGACGCCGACGGCACCGTCGTGCGCCACGGCATCAAGGGCCCCGACTTCCCCACCGGCGGCATGATCATGGGCCGCCGCGGGATCGTGGACGGCTATTCCACCGGCCGTGGGCGCGTATACGTGCGCGGCACGGTGCGCATCGAGCCGCTAGGCGGGCCCGAGAGTTCGAAGAACACCGACCGCCAGCAGATCGTCATCGAAGAGATCCCCTACAACAGCTCGCAGGAAGCGCTGCTCAAGAAGATCGTCGAGGCCGTGGACGATGATCGGATCCAGGACGTCTCGGACGTTCGCGACGAATCAGGCCGCGAGGCCCAGACGCGGATCGTGGTCGAGCTCAAGAAGGGTGCCGACCCGCGCGTGGTCGAGAACCAGCTCTACCAGTTCACGAGCCTGCAGGACACGTTCAGCATCATGAACATCGCGCTGGTAAACCGCCAGCCGCGGACGCTCAGCCTGCGCGAGCTGATCGATTGCTACATCACACACCGCGAGGACGTGATCCGGCGGCGGACCTCGTTCCTGCTGCGCGAAGCCAAGAAGAAGGCTCACGTCCTGGAGGGCATGATCTACGCCGTGTGCGACATCGACGAGGTGATCCGCCTCATCCGCGCAAGCCGCACGCGCGAAGAAGCGATCCAGGCGTTGATGGCTCGCAAGTTCCGCATCGCCTCCACGCACCCGCACGCCGCCAAGCTCCCCGCTCGCCTGCTCGCACGCTTGAAGGCCGCGGAAGCTCAGGGCGGCGTGGCGCTCTCGCGGATTCAGGCCGAGACCATCGGCTCGATGCGGCTCTTGCAGCTCGTCGGGCTCGAGATCGAGCGGCTTGTCGGGGAGTACACGCAGATCACGCAGGAGATCGAGGGCTACGAGCTGATCCTCGGCGACCGCGCCCGCGTGCTGGCGATCATCAAAGCGGATTGCGTCGAGATGCGGGCTCGCTACGGCTCGCCGCGCCGCACCCGCATCGAAGAAGGCGAGGCCGACGTATCCATCGCCGAGCTGATCCCCGTGCAGGACGTCGCCCTCACCATCAGCCATCAGGGCTACGCCAAGCGCGTGCCGCTGGACACCTACCGCGAGCAACACCGCGGCGGCAAGGGCATCCGCGCCTCCGACGCCAAGGACGACGACTTCATCGAACACCTGTTCGTGGCCAGCACGCACGACGACCTGCTCTGCTTCACCGACACCGGGCGCGTCTTCCTCATCAAGGTCTTCGAAGTCCCCGAGATGAGCCGCACGTCCAAAGGCCGCGCGATGGTCAACCTCATCGGGCTCAAGCCCGGCGAGCGCACCTGCGCGTTCCTCGCGGTGAAGAACTTCGAAGAGGGCTCGAACTACCTGACCTTTGTCAGCAAGGGCGGCATCGTCAAACGCACGCCGCTGAAGGACTACCGCAACGTCAACAAATCGGGCATCATCGCCGTCGGGCTCAAAGAAGGCGACGCGCTGCTCGACGTCACGCTCACCGACGGTAACGACGATCTCCTGCTCGTCTCCGCGACCGGCTCGGCCATCCGCTTCAACGAAGAAGACGTCCGCCTCATGGGCCGATCAGCGGCCGGGGTCAAAGGCATCGAACTCGCCGACGACGATCAGGTCGTCGGCGTCGTCACCATCAACATGGAGCCCGACGCCGACGGCGACCTCATGACCGCCGACCCGTTGCTCTCGCTGCTCACGATCACCGAGAACGGCTACGGCAAACGCACGCCGGTGGACGAGTACCGCGTCCAGCCCGAAGAGGGCAAGATGCGCTCGCAGTCACGCGGCGGCAAGGGCCGGGCTGACATCAAGATCACCGAGCGCAATGGACGCTCCGTGTCGGCCTTGGGCGTGCGCGACACCGACGGCGTCGTCGTCATCACCAAGCAAGGGCAGCTCGTACGCATGGCCGCGAACACCATCAGCCAGTACGGCCGAGGGACGCAGGGGGTGCGTGTCGTCGGGCTCAACGACGACGACAAGGTCATCTCCACAGCTCGCGTCAACGAAAGCGAGCCAGGCCCGGCGGCCAATCTCGCGCCCGGACCCACCGCTGGAAACCCGCCCATCACGCCCGGCTGAAAAGCCTAAGTTCCACTTCGGCGAGCGAGCGTCCAGAGCTCGAGCGCGAATCCGCGCACCAACAGCACGCGAAACACTCCGCCCTCACTGGGGAAGTCGACCGCATAAAGAACCGCGCACGATCTAACGTCTTCGTCCTGACGCTCGCACCAACGGTCGCGCTCGTGACTTTGCAAGGCTGCGCGAAGAGTTCGGCGACGAAGTTCCGCCACCTCACTCCACGCGACCGCGCCAGCCTCGTGCCCCGCGTCCTTCCCGCCGACCTCTACACGCTCACCGGCAAGCCTTGGACCGGCACCCTCACCTACCTCGACTACACAAGCAAGAAACCTATGGAAATTCGCTCAACGCTCACTTTCTCGCGCGTGACCGCAATCTCAACCGCCGCCCCAACCGCGACCCCCACGCCTGCCGAGCCGTCATGGACCATGAACGTCGGATACACCGACGAGCCCCACGCCAACAGCAGCAACGTGGTCGTGCTCCGCGATTAGGGACGCTTGGCCTACGGCTCTGTGAAGGCCCGGATCGACGAAACCGGCTCTTCGAAAAAACCAGCTCCAAAAAGAAACCGAGCGTGATCGCTCACGCCCGGTACAAAGAACATCTTCTGTTCTCAACGAGAACAACCTCGAACGAGCTCACGCTCGATCGCGTCGCTTCCCGATCGCTTACTTGGGAATCATGGCCTTGACTTCGTCGAGCTTCTTCATGAAGCTGGCGAACTTGTCCTTCAACGAGGCCAAGAGCGCGCTGTAATCGCTGTCCTTGGCGTCCTTGAGCTTGCCGACCAAGCTCTCGATCTCGGTCTGCTCGACGTTCAGGCTCTTGACGGCATCGAGGATCTTAGTCTTGAGGACCGGATCCTTGACATCTGCGGCCTTCTTGTCCAAGTCAGCCAGCGACGCCTTCGCGGCTGGCCACTGCTTCTCAACCATGTCACTGACCCACTTCGAGCCCTCTTCCTTTACTTTCGCCATCGCGGTCGCAGCGGAGTCTTTCACCGCGTCGGTACCCTTTGAGGCCGCATCCTTGACAGCCTCGGTGCCCTTGACAGAAGCATCCTTCATAGCCTCGGTGCCCTTCGCCGCGGCGTCCTTGACGCTATCGGTGCCCTTGGCCCCAGCCTCCTTGACCTTATCGGCAGCGGCGCCAGTCGCCCCGGTCACGGTCTTCGCGGGATCTTTTTTATCCTCGCAGCCAACCGCCAACAGCGACGCCGACAAACCCAACGCGAGCAATGTACGAGTGTTCATATCCGAATCCTTCCCTAAAAAGTTGCGTGCGATTACGCCCGCAGCCTCTGCTGTCGAGCCCGCCAATCTTAGCGCGTTCTTTCGGCACGACGAGCCGCGCTCGCAAATCACCGATCGATCGCTGCCCAGACCTATTCTTCGGACATGGCCCGCCCGCCTTTCACCGAGCGATCTCACCCTCCCTCTCTCCTCGATCCGATCGTCGGCATCGACCTCGGAACCACCAACAGCCTCGTCGCCATCGCCGACCAGCACGGGCCGAGGATCATTTCCGATCCGCAAGGACGCCCACTCCTGCCTAGCGTTGTTCGCTACGAGATCGGCGCCTCAAAGATCGGCTCGAACACTCCTCCCACGTTCACGACGACCGTCGGCCACCAAGCTCGCGACAACGCAAGCTCGTTCCCACGCTCCACCATCGCAAGCATCAAACGCCTGATGGGCCGATCGCTCAAAGACGCGGCCGACGACCTTCAGTACCTCGGCTATGAGGTCGTCGAAGGCGCGAACAACACCGCCCGCGTTCGCGTGACCAGATCGCAAGGCACAGAAGATCTCAAAGCCCCGGCGCTCGTCGTCTCCCCGCCGGAAGTCTCCGCCGAGATCCTTCGCCGCCTTAAAGACCAGGCC
>CAZIMT010000016.1:0-32066 GCA_964540295.1 uncultured Phycisphaeraceae bacterium | reverse complement strand
GGAAGCTCGCGCGTGCTGCCGGCAAGAAACTCTGTGACCGCCCATGCGAGCGAGAGGCCGTCGAACGTGCTGGTGCCGCGGCCGATCTCGTCGAGGATGATGAGCGAGCGCGAGGTGGCGTGGTTGAGGATGTTGGCGGTCTCGGTCATCTCGACCATGAAAGTTGATTGCCCGGCGTGGAGCGCGTCGTCGGCGCCGATGCGGGTGAAGATGCGGTCGCACAGGCCGATGGTGGCGCGGTCGGCGGGGACGAAAGAGCCGACCTGGGCGAGGAGGGTGATGAGAGCGGTCTGGCGGATGAAGGTGGATTTGCCAGCCATATTTGGGCCGGTGATGAGGGCGAGGGCGGGATGGGTGGCGAGCGTTGTGTCGGGCGCGAGTGCCGTGTCGGGCGTGTCGGAGGTCGCGGGGCCGCCCAGCTCGATGTCGTTAGGGACGAAGTTTGAGCCGAGGATTTCTTCCAGCACCGGGTGGCGGCCCGCGTGGATGACGAGGGTCGGGTGCTCGGTGATGTCGGGCCGGACCCAGCCGCGGCGGTGAGCGCGCTCGGCGAGTCCGGCGAGCGCGTCGAGTTCGGCGACGGTCTGGGCGTACTCGGCGATGTGCGGCGTGGCGGCGGCGGCCAGTGTGCAGAGTTTTTCGAAGAGCTCGCGCTCGCGTTCGAGGGCTCGTGCTTGCGCGGTGGTGATCTTGGCTTCGAGTTCGGCGAGTTCGGTCGTCGTGAATCGCTCGGCGTTTTTGAGCGATTGCTTGCGGATCAGCGGCGGCGGGATGCCGCGGCTGGCGAGGGCCTTGGACTGCGTGCTGGTCAGCTCGATGTAGTAGCCAAAGACGCGGTTGTAGCCGACCTTGATGCCGGGCAGGTCGTGCTGAGCGGCGAACTTTTCTTGATAGGCGATGAGCCAGGCGTCGGCGTCGGTTTGCAGTGTTCGTGCTTCGTCGAGCGCGGCGTCGACACCGGGGCGGATGAGGCCGCCTTCGCGAAGATGAGGCGGCGGGCTTTCGACGCAGTGGGCTGTGATGGTGCTCGCGAGCGTGGCTAGCGGGGTGCCGACGGCGCGAAGGCTGGCGGCGTGGGCTGCGAAGGCGGGGCTGGGCGCGGTGAGCGCGATGAGCTCTGGAATACGAGCGAGTGATTTACCCAGCGCGACCAGGTCGCGTGGCGTGGCGCGAGCCAGCGCGATGCGGCCAGCGATGCGGGCGACGTCTTGCACTCCGGAGAGAAACCCGCGCAGCTCTTGGGCGCTGCGGCGATCAGAGACCAGCGTGGCGATGCATCGCTGCCTTGCAAGGATTGGTTCCATGCGCGCCAGCGGGCGGCAGAGCCAGTCGCGGAGAAGGCGTTTGCCCATCGGTGTGATGAAGGCGTTAGGTGTGGAAAGGAAGAGCGAGAGGAGCGAGGGGTCGGCGACGCGCGGGCCGGGGCCTTGAGAGATTTCGATGCGCTGACCGGATCGCAGGGTGCGCTCGATCTCCAGGGCGCGAAGGCTCACGGCGTCGATCACGCAGGAATCCTCGGCCGACTCGCGGCGCGGCGGGCGCAGGTGGTCGAGGGTTGGCCGGCGTGCGCGTGCGCCGACGGCGGCGCTGAGGCTCGAGGACGTGATGGTGGCGGTGGCGCTGGTGTTGATCGGCTTGCCGCGCTCGTCGGTCAGGGCCTGGGTTTGCTTGAGGTACTGGATCGCGGCCCCCGCGGCGGGGAGGGCGGGGTCGTCCTCGCGCAGGCCGAAGCCCGCGAGGGTGGAGACTCCGAAGTGGGTCAGGAGTGTTTGTTTGGCCTCGTCGGCACGGAACTGCCAAGGCGGGCGCGAGGTGCCGACGATGTTGAGCGCTTGCAGCACGCGTGCGATGCGCGGCGCGGGCTTGTCGTTGGTTGTGGCGCAGTACAGGAGTTCGCTGACCCCGCGGCGGCTGAGCTCGTCGACCAGTGTTGCGGCGGTGCACTCGGTAAGGACGAACGCGCCGGTGGAGAGTTCGATGAGCGCGACGCCAGCGGGAGAGTCGTCGCCGTCGCCGTGGAAGGAGACGGCCGCGAGCGTGCAGGGGGCGTCGTCGGCAAGCAGGGAATCGTCGACGCGTGTGCCAGCGGTGACGACGCGCGTGACTTGGCGTTCGATGAGTCCTTTGGCTTCCTTGGGGTCCTGCATCTGCTCGGCCACGGCCACTCGGAAGCCTTGGTTGATGAGGCGCGCGAGGTAGACCTCGATCTGGTGGTGGGGCACGCCAGCCATGGGCAGGCCTTCGGAGCGCTGGGTGAGCGTGATGCCCAGGGCTTTGCTGAGGGTGACGGCGTCTTGGTCGAACACTTCGTAGAAATCGCCCATTCGGAAGAGCAGCACGCACCCCGGGTGTGCTTCCTTGAAGCGGAAGTACTGCTGCATCGCGGGGGTTTGGCGTGGGTCGCCGGCCATGGGAAATCAGGGTAGGTCCGGGCGCGGCTACGCTGGGGCATGGCCAAACGACCGGACCTGAGCTCGACCCAGCGGAAGATCGTGGATCGGTACTATCAGCACCGCGACACGCTAATGGCGACCAAATTGTCGGAGACAGTTTCCGAGCTGTACCTGTGCGCGACGGAAGCGGGCGGGGAGAAGAAGGCGTTGAAACTTTGGACGAGCGTTGCGACGGCGCTCAAGAACACGGCCACGGACCCGGCCCGGGTGGCGCGGATCTTGGACAAGCGTGATCTTCAAGAGTTGGCCAAGCTGGCGGGTGAGCTGGCGACGGAGCGATAACCCGAGGTATGGCCTTGCCCCTAGACCGGGGTGAATGCACTGACAACGTGACCGAGAATGAATCAGCGTGGGTCCCTGACCGATGAGACGACGTGAGTGCGCCTCGAAGGCGTGCCCGCGTGGAGCTCTTGGGCGTGAAGATCACAGAACCAAATGCGGGGCGACCGCCCGATCGCAACCCTGTTCGACACTGGGGTCGAGGGTTGTTTGGTCGTGGCGAATCGCTGGTCGCTTCGGGCGGTGCGGCCTTGGCTTTGGCGTTCTTGGGAACGCTGGCGGGTGTCACCTTGTGGGCTGCGCGCGTTCAGTCCAGCAAGGCCGTTGAGCAGCACGAGCGGCGCGCGGCTTCGGTCGGTGCGGCGCTGGCGTCGAGCGTTGAGAGTTTGATGAGCGGCGGAAGTCTGACTCCGGCGCGGGCGTTGCTGGCGCAGACGGCGGGCGCCAACGGGTTCTTCGGGTGCCGGATTGTGTTACCGGGCGGGCGAGTGATCGCGGACCTAGATCCGGGGCGGATTTCTGAGAAAGAGCTGCCCGCAGAGTGGCCAGCGGGCGAGATTGTTCGTACCGCGCCGTCGGAGGGCGTGTCGGGCAAGAGCTACACGTTGAACATCGCGGGCCGCGGGCTGGCGGTTTTGGAAGTGCAGTGGTCGTCGTTGCCTCCGTCGGGCGATGCGGGTGGCTGGACGGGTGATCTGACGCTGGGCATCGGCGTGATCGGGGCAATCGGGCTCGCGGGCTGGGCGTTGGCGTACCGGCGTATGCGCACGAAGGTTCGCGGGGTGGGCGCGGTGGGTGATGCGTTGCGGGCGGCGGCGGGCGGCGAGGTTTCCACGGCCGCGCTGGCGGTGAGCGAATCGTTCGGGGCCGAGGCGGTCGCATGGAACGCGTTGCTAGCGGACCGTGAATCGCTGCAGAAGCGTGTGGCCGCCGAGATCGCGGGGCATGTGGTGGTTCAGGCCACGGGAGGTCGGCGTGACAGCGACCTGGCCGGGCTGTGCGACGCGCTGTGGTTAGGGCTGATGATTGTTGATGAGAAGGGCGTGATCCGCTACGTGAACGGAGCGGCGGCCGTGCTGCTCGGTGGGGCGCGCGACGAGCTTCTAGGCAAGCCTTCGGAATCGATCGTGCGCGACGAGCGTGCGGCGGGGGCCATCAAGGCGGCGGCGACGGGGGTCAACCGGCAGCGGACATCGGTTGAAGTGGAATCGAACGCGGAGTCTGGTCGCGGGGTGATCCGTTTCTCGGTTCGCGCCATCCGGCGTGAAGAGAGCGGCGCGGCGATGGTTTTGATCGAGGACGTGACGCAGCAGCGCGTTGCGGACGAATCGCGGAACTCGTTCGTGGCTCAGGTCACGCATGAACTGCGCACGCCGCTGACGAACATCAGGCTCTATCTAGAGACGCTGGTTGATGTCGGCGACACCGACGCGGCGACGCGAGCCAAGTGCATCAACGTGATCGGGCAGGAGTCGCGGCGGCTGGAGCGTGTGGTCGCGGACATGCTGTCGGTCGCCGAGATCGAAGCGGGCTCGCTGCGGCTCAACATTGGCGACGTGAGGCTCGACGCGCTGCTCGAAGAGGTCCACAACGATTTCAAGGCTCAGGCTCAGGACCGCGAGATCACGCTGCTCTTCGAGCTCCCGCCCAAGTTCCCGGTGGTGATCGGCGACCGTGACAAGATCATCCTCGCCCTTCACAACCTGATCGGCAACGCGCTCAAGTACACGCCGGTGGGCGGCAGGGTGGTCGTACACGTCGAGACGAACGAGGCGGGCGTGACCGTGTCGGTCACCGACAATGGGATCGGGATCAAGCCCGAGGAGTGCGAGCTGGTGTTCGAAAAGTTCTACCGCGCCAAGGACAAGCGGATCGCGGGGATCACTGGCTCGGGGCTCGGGCTGGCGCTGGCGCGGCAGGTGGTGCGGCTGCACGGCGGTGACATTCAGGTTCGGTCCCAGATCGACAAGGGCAGCACGTTCACGATGATGCTGCCGATGGGCAAGGCGGCGTGAGTGTTGGTTGGACAGATCGGTTTCATAGGCGATTGGTGAGTTGTTGCGATGGAGATCCAGGAAACACGACAGGGCGCGGTGACGTGCGTGAAGCCGATGGGCCCTCTGGTCCAGGGCGACGCTGGGCAGTTCCAGCGCGCTTCGAGCGAGGTTCGAGCCCGGAGCCTTGGGCGGTTCGTGGTGGATCTCGGCGCGGTCCCCTATGCCGACAGCCTGGGCCTTGAGGCTCTGGTGGATCTGACCGAAGAGATGAGCGAGGGCGGGCAGTCGTTGCGGATCTGCGGGGCGAACGAGACGCTGCGCGAGGTGCTGGCGTTGACGGGCGTCGCGGACCTGTTCGAGCATTACATTGACTTGAACACGGCCGTGAGGAGCTTCCTGTGAGCGCCACGCCGCACAATCCATTGACTCTGGAGGATATGAAGGTTGATGGCGCGGCTGGCCCTGTGCCCGCGCCCGATGGGGGCAAGAAGCTTCGTGTCGGCGACGTGCTGATCGAGCAGGGCGCGATCACGCGTGAACAGTTGGAGATGGCGCTCAAGCAGCAGCGCACGACCGGGCGCATGCTCGGCGAGATGCTGGTTGAGCAGGGCGTGATCGGCGGCGCAACGCTGGTGCTGGCGCTCGCGACGTGCTTGGGCGTTCCGGGGTGCACGCTGCGGCACGGGCTGCTCGATCCGCAGATCTTCAGTTTGCTCGGCGAAGAAGAGGCCTCGCGGCTTAAAGCGATCCCGATGTTCAAGGTCAAGGGTGTGCTCACCGTCGCCATGGCCGAGCCGCAGAGCCTGCCAGCGATCGACCGGCTGAGGCAGATCACCGGGTGCAAGATCCGGCCGGTGCTGGCGCTCGAAGCGAACATTCTTGAGTTCGCGAAGAAGTATTCGGGCGGCGAGGTCGATGTCGATGCGTTCTTAACGAGCCTCGCGGAGCAGGACGTCGAGGTGGTCGAGCGCGAGTCGGTGGACGATGGGCCGTCCACGGACCTGGACACGATGGTGGCGGGCAGCCCGATCGTGAACCTCGTGAACGTGGCGTTTCTCACGGCGGTAAAGGACGGCGCCAGCGACATCCATATCGAGCCCGATAAGCGGGGCACGCGGGTGCGTTACCGGATCGACGGCGTGCTCAGAGACCTGATGAAGCCGCCCGCGGGCATGCACTCGGCCATTGTTTCGCGCGTGAAGGTCATCGGCAAGATGGACATCGCCGAGAAGCGCTTGCCGCAGGAGGGCCGCGTGCGCATTATCGCCGAGGGGCGCGAGATCGACATGCGTGTTTCGAGCATGCCGACGCTGCTGGGCGAGAAGATCGTGGTTCGGATTTTGGATAAATCGAACCTGCGGGTGCGCATGGAGGACCTAGGCCTGCGCCCCGCAACGCTGGAAACTTTCAAGCGCATTCTTGATATGTCGCACGGGCTGGCGCTCGTGACCGGGCCGACGGGCAGCGGGAAGACCACCACGCTGTACTCGGCGCTCGACCTTTTGCGCAGCCCCGAGGTGAACATCGTGACGGTTGAAGATCCGGTCGAGTACCAGCTCGACATGGTGAACCAGATCCAGGTGCAGGAGCAGATCGGGATGAGCTTCGCGCGAGCGCTGCGGAGCATCCTGAGGCAGGACCCGGACATCATCATGGTGGGCGAGATCCGCGACCAGGAGACGGCCCGGGTCGCGGTGGCGGCGGCGCTTACGGGGCATCTTGTGCTGGCGCCGCTGCACACCAACGACGCGCCGGGCGCGATCGCACGGCTGGTGGACATGAACATCGAGCCGTATCTGTTGAGCGGCGCGATCAACGGGGTGGTGGCTCAACGGCTGGCCCGCACGCTCTGCCCGGGGTGCGCCACCAAGTACTACCCCACGGAGCGGGTGCTCGAGGATGCCGGGTTGATCGAGCACGTGGGCAGGCCGTTCCGCAAGGGCGGCGGGTGCCGGCAGTGCCACGACAGCGGGTTCCGTGGTCGGCTGGGCGTGTACGAGGTGATGGAGTGTACGGCCGAGATCAAGCGGATGATCCATCGCGAGGCCCCGCAGCACGAGCTGCGTGATCAACTGCGGAAGACGCGTTCGTTGTCGTTGCGTGAAGAGGGCGTTCTGCTGGCGCTCGATGGAAAGACAAGTCTGGAAGAGATCTTGCGGGTGACGCAGTCAGACGACGAGGAACTCGCGGCGGCCGACCCGAGCGCGGGCGTCGGGCACGGGACGCTTGGGAAAGGGCCGAGGAATTCAGATTCTGCGCGTGAGCGCGGCTGTGGCGCGGCCTCTGCCGGGGAGGCCGCATGAAGTACGAGATCCGCGCGTTCGACAAAGCGGGCAAGCCCGTCAACGAGATCTTCGAGGCTCCCGACGAGGCCGAGGCACGCGAGAGTGCGCGCAAGCGTGGGCTCTTTGTGACTGAGGTGGTTGAATCGCGCGGCGGGGGCAGCGCGCGGAAGTCTGCGGCCGCGCCGCGCCGGATCGCCTCGGGAAAGCGATTGCTGCATCTTTCCGGGTTCACGCGGCAGTTGTCGGTGCTGGTGTCGACGGGCACGCCGCTGGTCGAGGCGATCGGGTCTCTAGAGCGGCAGGCACCCGAGGGCGATTGGCGTAACGTGCTGTCGGACCTTCGGCAGCGCGTCGAGGAGGGCAAGCAGTTCTCCGAAGCGCTCGAACGTCACCCGCAGTACTTTGACGCGATCGCTAGGAGCCTGATCGCCGCGGGCGAGTCTGGCGGCAAGCTGGACGCGATGCTTGATCGGCTCTCGAAGCTGGTGCGGCAACAGGAAAAAATTCGTTCTCAGCTCCTCGGGGCGCTGGTCTATCCGTGCTTGCTTGTGTTTGTTTCGGTTGGCGTGCTGGGGTTGATGATCGGGTTCGTGCTGCCGCGCTTCGAAGGGCTGTTCAAGACGCTGGGCACGCCGCTGCCGCCGATGACGGCGGTGCTCATGGGCCTGAGCACGTTCCTGCGCGAGTTCTGGTGGGTGCTGCTTATTGGGCTGGTGGCGGCGAGCGTTGCGATCAAGATGTGGGTGTCGAGCGCGAGCGGCAAGCTGGGCACGGACCGGCTGCTCGTGGTGCTGCCCAAGATCGGGCCGATCACGAGGAACTTTGCGACCGCGCGGGTCGTGCGGATGTTGGGTGTGCTGCTCGAAGCCAAGGTCGCGCTGCTCGAAGCGTTGCAACTCACGCGGCAGTCGGCGGGGAACGTGATGTACGCCGACATGCTCGCGCGGGCCGAGCAGATCGTGACCAAGGGCGAGAACGTCAGCGTGGCGTTCACGGCCAGGGCTGGCGAGCGTGAGCTGATCCCGGTCTCGGTGTGCGAAGCGTTGCGCAGCGGCGAGCGCACGGGGCGCATGGGTGCGGTGCTGGTCAGCATCGCCGAGGCGATGGACGAGGACAACGAGATCTTGGTCAAGGCCCTGACGAGCATCTTGGAGCCGATCATCTTGATCGTGCTGGGGCTTATCGTCGGCGGCGTGGCGACGAGCATGTTCTTGCCGCTCTTTGATCTGACCGCGGCGGCGCAGGGCGGCGCGCCGGGAGGTGCGCCATGAGAATCGCCCAGTGGTTCCGTTCGCGGCTCTCGCCGATCGGGCTTGATGTTCGTTCCCAGTCGATCCACGCGGCCCAGCTCTGTACCGAGCGCGACGGCGTGTGGTCCCTGCGGGCTGCGGCCAGCGTGCCTCGGTTAGAGCCGGGGACCGAGCTGAGCGTGCGCGAGGCTCGGCGGATCATGGCGGTTCTCGACCGGCGCGGGTTTGAGGGCGGGCAGTTCGTCGTGACGCCGCCAGATCGCGGCGTGCTGTCGGCGCTGCTGGAGCTGCCTCCCGCAAACTCTGGGGCCCCGATCGATCAGATTGCGGCGATCGAAGTTGGTCGGACGTTGAAGCGTGACCCGAGCAGCTTTGAGATGGCGTACTGGATTGTGCCGTCACCTCCGCGTGGCTCCGAGGGCGTACACGCGATGGCGGTTGCCTGCCCGCACGGCGCATCGATGGAGCTGTTGAACGTCCTCGACGATGTGGGGGCCGAGGTTGTGGCGATTGATGTTCGCGCCTGGGCCCTGGCGCGAGCGTGCGGGCGGAGCGCGTGGCGGCTGGCGGGCGTGGTGGAGCTTGGTTGGGCGAGCGGGCGGCTCGTGCTTTTCCAAGAGAGCCGCGTGGTGTACGAGCGAGTGCTGGAGGAGTGGTCGCTTCGCGCTGTTTTCGACAACATGGCCAATGTTCTGGAGACTGACGCGTCCCACGTTCGTGCGATGCTGGAATCGCTTGAGTTGTCGAAGCCGCACGCTGATCGACGCTCGGGCAGCGATCCGCTCACCGCGGCTCGTCGCTGTCTGAAGTCTGCGATCGAAGCGCTCGCCAAGGAGATCGGAGTTTCGTTGCGGTACATCGCGCACCGCTTTGCGACCGATGAGGGCCCCGGCGAGGTCGGGGGCGTGCACGTCTGCGGGCCGGGCGCTTCGCTGCCCGGGCTGGTCGCGGATCTTTCCGAGCGCGTTGGCGTGAAGGCGGGGCAGGTCACGCCCGCGACGCTGGTCCGCGTGCCCGGCGACGGGTTCTCGGGTCGGACCGGGATGGACGACGGGCCGGAGTTGGTCGCGGCGTTGGGACTGGCGATGTGGAAGGACGTGGCAGCATGAACTTGGCCGGTGTGAATCTGATCCCGCGCGCGTACCGAGAGCGTCGCGTGGCGTTGTCGCGGGCTCGTCGTTGGATATTCGGGACCGTCGCGCTGGCGTCAACGGTTGGTGTGGGGTGGGCGGTGATGTCCTCGCGCGTGGTGGAGAACAGGCAGTGGCTGGCCGGGCAGTTGGTCGCGGCGCGGGCCGATGCGGAGGAGAAGTCAAGGCTGGTTGCCGAAGCGCAATCGTCGCACTCGGCCGCTCTGCGTCGCCTGGCGTCTGCCCGGGCCGTGGCAGGTCACCCGGATTGGAGCGTGCTGCTGGCGTTGCTGGCGCGGGCTCGCGGCGAGGGGCTGGTGCTCGAACGAGTCGAGGTGCGTCCAGTTGTCAAGACGGAACCGAAGAACGAATCCGAGAGTAACGCGAACGGCGCGGACACCAGAGCGGCGCTTCACTCCGAACCCTTGTACCAGCTCGACATCCGCGGCGTGGCCGAGAGCCAGTCGCTGGTTGCGCAATACCTTCTTTCGCTTGAGCGGATCGGGCTCTTTGACAGCGTGCGGCTGCGGGAGACCAAGCCGAGGACGATCGGGGCGCGCGGCGTGGTGGAGTTCGGACTGGACTGCGCGATCGCGGCTGGCGCGAAGGCAAACTCCAAGGGCTCGTCACGCTCGGCGGGTGTCAACTCTGACGGAGGGCCCGGGCGATGACACTCACGTTGCAGGGGCGTCTGCGTCGGATCGATGCGTGCGGCGCGAGTGTGTGCCTCGCGGCGCTCGCGATCGGGTTTTTCAGCGTGCTGAGGCCGTATCTCGTCAGCGAGTCGCGAGCCCACGACCAGAGCGCGGAGATCGCCGAGCTCCGCGAGCGGCAGGCCACGCGTGCTGCGGAGTGGCGCACCACGCAACAGCAATTGCGCGAGATCGAACGTTCGATCGCGGCGATGCCCTTCAAGCTGCGGCCAGCCTCGATGGTGAACACGCATCTGGCGGCGGTAGTTGACCTCGCGAAGGCGGTTGGGCTGAGCGTGCAGGACATGAGCCCCGGGGCAGCCGTCGTGGGCAAGCGGTTCATCACGGTGCCGATCAGGCTCCGCGGAACAGGCGGGTTTCTGGCCGCAACGAACTTCCTCGGGAACCTCCACGCGGCGTACGTGGATACGCGCGTGACCGCGTTCACGCTCAACGCTGATATCGGGGCCGTGGATGGTCCCGCTTCGTTCACGTTCGAGCTTGCCTGGCACGCGGTCGCTGCCGACGTTGCGGGCGGCGAGTGAAACAACCTTGCCTCTTTGCTTGCTTTGATCGCCGTTGTTTCGCCTAATTCTAGGGTGAAACTTACCAAACAACGTAAGGTGTACATCGGCGTTCTCGGGCTCGGGCTGGCGGCGATGGCCGTGGACCGAGGCTTCTTGAGTAGTTCCGTGACGTCGCCCACGTCGGCCTCGGCTGGCGTTGACGGCACGAGGCTGACCGCGAGCGCGGGCTCGACCTCTTCCGATCGCGCGACCAACGGCCCGACGGTGACCGAGCGGCTTGAAGGCCTGCGCGATCAAGCCGCGCCAGCGACGTCGCCCGATGCCTTCGCCACCGTGCAATCGTGGTACGAGAGCGCGGCCAAGCCTGGCGCGCTCACGCCCGAGAAAATCGTGCCCAACGCGTACCGCCTGAGCAGTGTTCTGACAGACAAGGAAGGAAAGCCCTTGTTCGCGGTGGTGAACGGTCAGAAGATTTCCTTGGCTGAAGAAATCAACGGCATCCGCCTGATCGGCGCGGGCGGGGCCAAAGGGACGATTCCGGGTCACGCCACGATCGAGGTCAACGGCGAACAGATCGAGCTTTACATGAAGGAAAGCGTCACGCGCGGGGAAGCCCGGGTTCAACCACGGAAATAGTGCAACTCACTCGGTGTGCTGCGCACCACCTCGTACGTTGCATCATCTTTTCCTTCGCTTGAAGCCGGGCCTTAAAGTTGTCGATGGAATGGCGATGATGGTCGTCAGGGATGACGGCCGAGAAGTTTGAACACGACGGAGTATTCCTATGTTCGCGATCCCTCTTCATCGCCGTGCGTTCAGTTTGATCGAGCTTGTGATCGTGGTCGTGATCATCGGGATCATCGGCGCGATCGCGATCCCGCGTATGAGCCGCGGCGCCGCTGGCGCGGCGGATACGGCGCTCATCGGCAACATGGCCGTGCTTCGCAACGCGATCGACCTCTACCAGACCGAGCACGGCGGCGACTACCCCAAGGTGGCGACGTTCGTGGCCCAGATGTCAACGTACACCGACGACGCTGGCGGTGCCGTGGCCGTCAAGGACGCGACGCACATTTACGGCCCGTACCTCCGCGTCGTGCCGCCGCTGCCCGTGAGCACCAACAAGGGCAACACGACCGTCGCCGCCTCGGCCGCCGCGGGCGTGGCTTGGATCTACAACGAAACCACCGGCGTGATCACGCCCAACACCGGCACCGATAAGGACGCGCGTGGCGTGCTGTATAGCAGCTACTGAGGAGTCAATCCTGGCCTGGGCCAGGTCGGGGGCGAAGTGGGGCAGGCTGCGCAGGTAGGGGGCGGTGCTAATGAGTAGCGATCAGGTTTAACGCACCGAGCGCCGGGCTTCCCCGGCGTTCTTTGTTGAAAGACTCTTGATGGTCCGTCGCGGGTACAGCCTGATCGAACTGCTGTTGGTCCTAGCCATCGTTGCGGTGGTCGCCGCGATCGCCGCGCCGCGCTACGGCAGCGCGATGTCGCGCTACGCCGCCGAGTCCGTCGCACGCCGCATCGTGGCCGACCTCGATCAGGCACGCGAGCTGGCCAAGAGCGCGAGCGGTTCGTACGTCGTTAACTTTCAAAGCGCATCCGCGACGTACGACTTCGGCCCGGTGGGTGCGCTTATCACTGCTCCCACGGTGCAGGTTGTTCGCGCGAGCCGGGAGCCCTACGGCGTGGCACTCGCCGGGGCATCGTTCGGCGGGGACGCGGCCGTGGTGTTCAACGGTTTCGGCGTGCCCGACTCGGGGGGCAGCGTTCAAGTAAAGCGCGGCACGCGCGAGTACATCGTCACGCTCTCGGCCACGACCGGAAAGTCTGTGGCCACGCTGGTGAACTGATGAACACACTCAACATCAATCGCGATCACGACCTTTGCCCGGGCAACCCGTCCGCGCTCGCATCTCGCTCGCGCGGCTTCACGCTCGTCGAGGTCATGGTCGCGCTGTCCATCATGGCCATCCTTCTCCTGTCGCTCGGGTCGGTCGTCGCGCTCGCCACCAAGGCCATCCCGCCAACTAACCCGCCAGCCAGCGACACCACCGCGACGCACGAGGTTCTACGCGTGCTCGACGCCGACCTCGAATTGGCCAGCGACATCACCGCTGCAACCGCCACCTCGCTCAAGTTCAAGGTCGCCGATCGCAACAGCGACGGCGTCGCGGAGACAATCTGGTACTCGTGGACCGGTATACCGGGCGATCCGCTGCAGCGCATGTACAACAGCAACCCTTCTGAGCCCGTGGTAGCGCGAGTGCAGTCGATGAGCTTCGCCTACTCGACCGTGGCCGCGACCGTCACGGGCACGGCGGTCTCGACGACGAGCGCCGAACAACTTTTCTACGCTAACGACGCGACCTATGACCAGACCAAGCCCGTGGCGTCGGGCGAGTCGTACGGTCAGACCATCTCGCCGCTGTTGCCGACCAACGCGACGAGCTGGAAGCTGACGCGGGTTCGGTACATCGCGGCCGCGGACGGCTCGAAGTCGGGGACCATCACGCTCAACATCCGCCCGGTCAGTTCTTCCACCGGGCTGCCGAGCGCGACGAGTTGGGCAAGCGGCACCAGGCTCGAGTCCACGCTCACATCTTCGTTCAACTGGTACAGCTTTGACGCCAGCGCCGCGCCAGCCCAGCCGCCTGGGGGCGCGATGGCCTTCACGCTCAGCAGCGCCACCTCCGCCTGCCAGATCCGCTACGCCAGCACGGGATTCGCGCAGTCTGGTTCCCAGTTGGTCTATCAGATGAACGGCGTCCCGGCTTGGATCCCGACCCCCGATGGTTCCATGATGGTCCAGATCTACGGCACGTACACGTCGCCTGTCGCGCCGACCACGGCCGTCAAGCGGGTCACGGCCGTCGCCGTCACGGTGCAGAGCGTCGGCGGCGGGCCCGCGGTGCGGGTGTTGATTTGCCCGCGCGGGCGACCGATCGGAGCGGGGCTGTGATGATGAAACCCTGCCTCACTTCCTTCACTCAACTGTGGAGCGAGCGTCTCGCCTGGCGTACTTCACGCCGGGCCTTCACCATCGTTGAGGTCGCCATCGCCGCCGCGATCGTCGGCGGGCTGATGGCGGCGACCATGACCGCCGTAAGCGCGGCCGTCAAGTCGCGGGCGCTCCTGGCCGAGCAGCAGTACGGCACCACGCTGGCCACGTCGCTGATCGACGAGGTGTGCGCCCAAGCCTATGCGCCGCCCATCTACGCCCCGGGCGCAGCGCCGATCATCGTGTATGACTCGGGTGGCGTCGCGGTGAACCGGCTGCCGTTTGATGATCTCACGGATTACGTCAACTACACCGAGTCCCCGCCCAGAGCGCGCGACGGCACGATCATGACCGAGTTCACGAGCTGGACCCGGACCGTGCTCGTCGAGCGCGTGCTCGCGACAGATCTTTCGACGGTCTCGGGCAGTGATACCGGGATCCGCCGCGTCACCGTGACGGTCAAGCGCGGCTCGCGCGTGATCCGCGCCGTGAGCCAGATCAGAACATCCATCAGCGACGGAGCGCGGTCGTGAACGCCGCACGTCTCAAGCCCGCACCGCGTGCCGCGCGCGGCACGGTCTACCTCATCGTGCTCTCGACGGTCGCGTTGGCCACCACGATCGGCATCGCTGGCGTGCTCGTCGCCCAGTCGCAGCGACGGGCGGCCCAGGCAAGGTTCCAGGCCGCGATCGCTCGCGCCAACGCGATGTCGGCCGTGGAGTTCGGCCTGCAGATTGCGCAGAACACCGCGGCGTGGCGCGCATCGATACAGCCCGACGGGATCGCGCTCAACCGTGCCAGCTCAAGCGGTAACATGAAGCTCACCGTCACCGACCCCGCCGACAGCAACCTCACCAACTCGCTCAGCGACCTCGTCACGCTGACGGGTGAGGGAACTTTCGGCACCAGCCTGCAGATGGTCCGCGTTAAGCTCACGCCCTCGGCCACGCCGCTCGACAGCCTCACGCCGGGCGTCACCGTCAACGGCACGATCTCTTTCAGCGGGTCAGGAACGACGTACATCCGGGCCGACGGCGGGATCCAAAGCAACACGTCGATCTCGAGCGCGACAGTGACGATTGTCAGCCCCGTCTCGGCGGTGGGCGCGATCACGGGCACGGGCTATTCCGTCGGCAGCACGACACCCGTGCGGGCACGCCAGATGCCGACCGCCTCGTCGGTGCTGGCGATATACGCCGCGATGGCCACGACGATCCCGTACGCGAGCATCAGCGGTAACAAGATCGACAAAGTGCTGCTCAGCCCGAACTCCAACCCTTGGGGCGCAAACAACGCGGCCGGGGTCTACCTAATCAATTGCAACAACAACACCATCGAGATCAGCATGTCGCGAGTCCTGGGCACGCTGATCCTGGTCAATCCCAAGTCAGACTCTAAGTTTGAGGGCCCGTGCCTTTTGGAATCTCTTTCGCAGGACGCCCCGGCCCTCATCGTGGTCGGCAATTGGCCCTTCGACCTTGGCACCGGCACGCTCTCTGAGCTCTCGCTCTCAACCAACTTCAACCCCACCGGCTCGGCCTACCGCGGTCAGGCTAACGCGCTGGCGCTCGATTCGTACCCGACCCTCATCAGCGGGATCGTGTACGTCACTGGTAACGCCACGATCTCCTCGGCCTTGACGATCGAGGGGACGCTGCTGGTGGGCGGGAACCTCAGCGTCACTGCGCCGATGACCGTTCGCCACGTCCCGGTGGTCAAGGCCCCGATCGGCTTTGGGGTGGGTGCGGGCTTCACGGCTGGCTCGACCGACTGGTCGCAGGCGGTGAACTAAGATTTCTGATCGATGCGTTTGGCCTCACGCCGCCTTGCGTTCGCTCTCGGCGTGCTTGATGACGAGGCTGTCGTACTGAGCAAGGTCGAGCCGCCGGAACGCGTCGACCACGGCCGGATCGAACTGCGTGCCAGCGCAGCGTTCGATCTCCGCCAGCACCTTCTCGCGTGGCAGCGCCGCGCGGTAGGAGCGGTTCGAGCTCATCGCGTCGAAGGTGTCCGCCAGCGCGATGATGCGCGCGAAGAGCGGGATGCCAAAGCCTGACAGCCCGTGCGGGTAGCCCTTGCCGTCGAAGCGCTCGTGGTGGTGCAGCACGCCGGGGAGCACGTCCGCCAGTGGCTCGATGTCGTGCAGGATCCGGTGCCCGATCTCGGGGTGGAGCTTGATCGCGGCGAACTCTTCGTCGGTGAGTTTTCCCTGCTTGCAGAGCACGGCCTCGGGCACGCCGATCTTGCCCACGTCGTGCACCAGCCCGGCGATTCGCACGCGATCGATCTCCTCCTCGGGCATGTTCATGGCTCGGGCGATGCGGGCCGAGAGGTGCGCGACGCGCTCGGAATGGCCGCAGGTGTAGCGGTCCTTGGCGTCGATGGACGCGGTGAGTGCTTGCAGCGTGCCCAGGAACAGGTTTTGTTGCTCGACGAGCAGGGCCGCGTTGTCCAGGAAGGCGTTCAGATACCCGCCCGCGGCCTCGATCAACTGCGTGTCGTAGCTGCTGACCATCGGGTCCGGGCCCAGCTTTCGGCCCGCGAAGAGAACGCCGACGACCTTGTCGTCGCGGAGCAGCGGCTGCGCGATCGCCTGCGGGTAGCGCTCCCACACCAGCCCCGGCGCGTCGTCGAGGATCACGCACTTGCGCTCGATGGGCAGGCGAGCCATCACTCGGTCGGCGGTCTGGCGCAGATTCTCCGCCAGCACCTGCGGCGACCCAACTGTGATGGAACGGTCGCGCAGCCCGAGCACGAGCTTGCTATCGGAAGAGAAGCGTGCGCCGATGAACTCAAAGCTCAGCGTGGCTTTGAGCCTCGAGCAGACGGTGTCGACGAAGCGCTCGGGCTGGTTGAGGTCGCTCATGGAGCGCCCGATCGAGTACAGGGCGTCGATCGTTTCGTAAGAGTCGGTCAGTTGCGTGGTGAGCCCGGTCAGCGTTTCTTCTTGCTCGCTCAGGCTGAGCAGGTCGCTGTGCATCATGGCCAGCAGCTCGCGAGCCTGAGCCGCAGACTGGGCCGAGTGGGTCGCCAGGTCGCGCAGCCCTGAACGCGCGTTGCTGAGGTCCAGCGCCAGTTCACAGCAGGCGCTCTCGAAGACGCCCCCTTCGAGCGCCGCAGGCCCCAGCGCCAGCGCGAACGTGGCCGAGCTGTGCCGCAGCCGGTGGTCCGGCAGCGGCACCACCCAGCAGCCTGGGAACGCTTCGATGATGTGCTCGGCTGGCTCCGTGTCGGTGTCGGGCCGCCTCGCGCACCAGCGCGTCGCCGCCGCGAGAACCAGACCCGTGATGGATCGAGTGCGGAGCAGATTCCCCGCGACCCCGGGCATGTCGGGCGTGTCGGTCACCATACCGGCCGAACTCACACGCCACGTCGGCAGCCCGACGGCCATGCACCGCGCTCGCAGCGACTCGATCAGCGTGAACGATTTGTGCTTGGCGAGACTCGTGGGCATACTTACTCACGCGGCCAGTTGGTTCCCTTGCTCGTTCTGAGATTCCAGCAGCGCCATCGCTTTCTCCAGCAGCGATCGGGCGCTGAACGGTTTGGCCATCAGTTCCTTGATGTTGGTGCGGCTCAGCTCTTGAGCCGGGACGATGTGCCCGCGTGCCGTCAGCATGATGACCGGGGTCTTGGAGGTGGACGGGTTGGCCCGCAGCTCGATCGAGAACTCCAGACCCGAAAGGTTCGGCATCTGAAGGTCCGTGACGACCAGGTCGGGCTTGCGGAGCTTGGCCAGCTCGAGGCTCTCGCGCCCGTCGCGCGCTTCATACACGACGAGCCCGGCCCCGCGGAGCTTGGCGCCGACCACGGCCCGGATATGCGGCTCATCGTCGGCGATGAGCACGGAATAGACGCGTGACATCGAGGGAGGCTTTCACGAAAGAGGAGAGCGGGGCGACAAGGCACTCTTCATGTCGGCTCCACAGTCGCTCACAGTGAACCTCGGGCAGACATGAAGGCCCGGCCTCGCTGAGACCGGCCGCCCTTGCGGTCCGTGCCGGCACACACGGCAAAGTCGCGCCTCCGATAAATCTCGTTCGCACGACCGGCAACCTCGCGCGCGTCGCGTCGGTAGAATGTGCTTCCCGCACCGCGCGAGATGGAACGGGTCATCATCAGCTCGGTCTTTTTTCGGGTCGGGTTTCACGAGCCACGGAGGCTGCGATATCGCTGTCACGCCGAGAGTTCATGCAAACGTCCGCTGGTTCGGCCGCCACCCTCAGCCTGGGCCAAGTACTACGTTTTCGTCTCCACCTTCTCGGTCTCTACCAACAACGATCAGGAAAACGCAGCCGAATCGGCCGAACTCGGCACTCTGGCCGCCCATCTCGCGTGGTTCAAGGCCCAGACCCTCGAGCGTCAAGAGAAGCTCTGGAAGAACCTGGGCATCATCAAGCTCGAGCGCGAGGCCGAGATCCTCGCGGCATGGAAGGCCGAGGGAGCGGCGGAGAAGAAGTAGCTGGCCGATCGCGAGCCGTTTACGAAGTACGATGTGCCCATGACCGCACGCCCGATCAAACGTCTGGGCGTTCCCTGCCCTTGGGCCAAGAACGAGGTGTCGCTGCGCTATCACGACACCGAGTGGGGCGTGCCGTTGCACGACGACCGTGGCTTGTTCGAGTTCCTCATCCTTGAAGGAGCCCAGGCCGGGCTGAGCTGGGACACGATTCTTAAGAAGCGCGGCACCTATCGCCGCGCGTACGCGAACTTTGACATTGCTCGCGTGGCCGCGTTCACTGTCAAGGACCAGCGCCGGTTGCTGGCCGACGCGGGCATCGTGCGCAACCGCTTGAAGATCTCTACGTCGATCGCCAATGCCCGCGCTGCGCTGCTCGTGATCGAGCAGGAAGGTTCGCTTGACCGTTACCTCTGGTCCTTCGTCGGCGGCCTGCCCAAGCAGAACCGCTGGGATTCGATAGACCAAGTCCCGGCGATCACCGTCGAAGCAACCGCGATGTCCAAAGCCCTTCTCAAACGAGGCTTCCGCTTCGTCGGGCCCACGATCTGTTACGCCTTTATGCAAGCGACCGGCATGGTCAATGACCACTTGGCCGGGTGCCCGCGATATTCCCAGCTCATGGTGGCCGGGAGTCGGAATGACCCCTGAACGAGTATGACACGCTCCCCCCGAATAAGGGGGATGGTCGCACGTTTGGCACGCTCGGGCGTACGCCGCCGATGCTACTGCGAGATCTGAGTCGAGCACGACGAGATGTCGGCCGATGCCATGGCTGTCTGTGCTCTGTACAGGTTCTCTCACCGATCTCGTCATCGCAAAGGAACGCCATGAAGATTTCCGTCGGCGGTCGTCTGTTCCTACTCAGCAGCGTTGGGGTCGCGTTCGCTGCGGGCATCGGTGCCGCCGGGTGGCTGGGCATGCAAGAATCGAGCGGCAAGCTTGACACCCTGCTCGTGAGCGCCACCGGGGCGACGAACTTCATGAGCGCCGACATGATGCACGACGCGATCCGCGCCGACGTGCTGGTGTTCCTCAACGCCGCCGATAGCTCCGAACTCACCGACGGCCGCGCCGCTCTCGAGCGGCACGCTAAGAACTTTCGTGCCGCCCTGAACGACAACCGCAAGCTCTCGCTTGATGCGAGCCTCACGCTCGCGCTCGCGGATATCGGTCCAGCCTTGGAGTCTTATATCGCGTCGGCCGAGAGCATGTACACGCTCGCCAGCCAAGACCGTGCCAAGGCCAAGGCGCGCTTTCCCGACTTTATGAAGACCTTCACCGAGCTTGAGGGCCGCAACAGCGCGGTCTCTGAAAAGTTCGAAAAGTTCAATGAACAATCACGCGACGAGGCTCTCCGCTCCATGGCGCGTGCCAAGCAAATGATGCTTATCGCTGGCGTCGCTGGGTCTCTGACCATCGCCGGTCTGGCGTTCTCGACCCGTCGGGCCATCGTCGGGTCGCTCATGCGGACCTTGAAAGGCATGAAGACGGTCGCCGCCGGAGACCTGACCGTCACCCTCGACGCATCGAGCGCTGACGAGCTTGGCCAGCTCGCCACGGCCAGCAACTCGATGATCGGAACCTTCCGACAGGTGCTCACCGAACTGGCCCGCTCTTCTGAGCAGGTTGCCGCGGCGGCGACGCAGATCGCCGCGAGCGCTGATCGCAGTGTGAGCGGGATGGAACTTCAGAGCAAGCAGGTGGCTTCGGCGTCGGCGTCGGCATCGGAGATGTCGGCGTCGATGAACGAGGTGGCGTCCAAGGCGATGAGCGCGGCCGAGGCGGCGACGCGTTCAGGCAAGTCGGCCACCGAGGGCGGTCAGGTGGTGGCCCAGACGGTGCAAGACATGAACGAGATCGACCGCATGGTCTCGGAGTCGGCCGCGCTGGTGAGCGAGCTTGGCAAGCGTGGCGAAGAGATCGGCAAGGTGATCGAGGTGATCAACGACATCGCCGACCAGACCAATCTTCTGGCGCTGAACGCCGCGATCGAGGCGGCCCGGGCGGGCGAGCACGGCCGTGGGTTCGCGGTGGTCGCCGACGAGGTGCGCAAGCTGGCGGAGAGAACGACGACGGCGACCAAGGAGGTGGCCGACTCGATCAACACGATCCGCTTGGGCACGACGCAGGCGGTGGCGCAGATCTCGGCGGGCGTGGGCAAGGTGAAGACTGGCGTCGAGCGTGCGATGTTGGCCGGAACGCAGATCAAGCAGATCGTTGAGGGCACCGGCGAGGTGGCGTCGCTGATCCAGTCGATCGCGGCGGCTGGTGAGGAGCAGTCGGTGGCGGCCGAGCAGATTAACGAGACGATCAGTTCGTTCAGCTCCGCGACGCGTGAGTCTGCGGCGAGCGCGGCGGAGGCGGCCGAGGCCTGCTCACAACTGTCGGCGAGCGCCGAGCGGCTGCGCGAGCTGGCAACGCGGTTCAAGGTCTGACCCGGTAGAGCAGATCTTCGAGCCACTTCTTCCTGCCGCTGCGAAACTAACGCCCTCGACACAGGTTGTTCGAACCTGTGTTTTTCTCTTTGAAGGCCGCGGCGTTTCACTTCACGGCGGGCTCAACCTTGCGGGCGTCGAACCAGTTCACCCGCGGCTCCGTCCCCGCGCGCATGCGCTTGATGTTGGCCCGGTGCTTGATTGTCGCCAGCGTCGACAGCAGCGCCGTCAGCAGCACGAACGGGGTGGCCGTCGCCGCGATGCCCTTGATCGTCACGCCAGCCGCCGTGATCCCGGCCGCCGACGCGCCCTCGGAAACACTGCGGAAGCCGAGCCACGATGCCGCCAAGTACTCGATGACGACCCACACCGGCAGGCTGCACGCGCCCAGGATCGACGCCAGCCCAACGTACCTCGTCAGCCGCACCGTCACGCACCATGTAAGAAACCCGCACGCCCCCGAGATCGTCAGCACCGGGAACACACCTAGCAGCGAGCCCAGCCCGGCCGCGATCCCCTTGCCGCCCTTGAAACCCAGCCACGGGCAGAACATCGACCCCAGCACCGGCGACACCAGCACCATCAGCCAGCCCCAGGCCTCGCTCGGCGCGATCATGAACTTGCCCGACAGCCCGAGATAAATCCCCGCAACAAACGTCGGGACAAAGCCCTTGAGCAGGTCGAGAGCAAAGCACATCAGCCCGAGCTTGAGACCCAGCACCCGCCCCACGTTCGTCGCGCCGATGTTGCCCGACCCGTGCTGACGGATATCGATCCCGCGGAACTTCCCAAAGAACAGCCCGAACGGGATCGACCCCGAGAGAAACCCGACGGCGATGAAGATCAGAACCGGAGTGATTGCCTCAACCTTTCAACAGAACAAGCAAACTCATATCTGAAACCTCAGGTCAACGAGACTCTCGCGCACGCAGAGATCTGCGCAAAACGTCCGTCGCTGGGCGCGAGGTTCATCTGCGGCACTCTCTGCCCGCATCGAAACCGCCCGAGCTCTCGTGATCATCATTCCCATCCTCGTTCCTTCAGCCCGTCCATCATCGCCGCCCAAACTTCTTCAGGCCCCTTCGACGCATCGAGCACGAGGTGCCGCCCCGGCTCGGCCTTGGCCTGCTCAAGGTAGCCCAGCCGCACCTTGCGGTGAAAATCGCGGCCCTTGGCTTCCATCCGATCGGGCCCCTTGCCGTCGCGCGTCGAACTTTGCAACAGCGGGTTGATGCGTGACGCGGCCGTGACCTCGTCCACGTCGAAGATCAGGATCAGGTCTGGCGACAGCCCGTGCGTGGCGATCTCCGCCGCGGCCCGGATCTCGTGCAGCGGCAGCCCCCCGGCCGCCCCTTGATAGGCCAGCGTCGACGACACGAACCGATCCGCCGCGACCAGCTCGTGGTTGGCCAGCGCAGGCCTGATGCGTTGCTCGACAAGCTGGGCCCGGCTCGCCATGTACAGCAGCATCTCGCAGCGCAGCGCCATGTCGTGGTGAGCGTGATCGAGCAGAATCTCGCGCACCCGCTCGCCCACGCCCGTCCCACCCGGCTCACGCACCTCGCACACCGGGACACCCGCCCTCGCGCACGCGGCCAGGAAACGCCGGAACTGCGTGGTCTTGCCAGACCCGTCCGGCCCCTCAAAGACCAGAAACCGCCCGCGAAGTTTGGAAAGCCATTCAAGCTCGGTGCGCACGCCGGAGTGTACGGCCCGGCACAGATTCGGCAAGCGACCCGACGGCGGGGTAGCACCGACTTCGTGCTACTGAGATCGGTTCCCGGCGATCTCAGTGTCTTCGCTTCATCTTCTCCCTACCTCTCCCCCTGCAAATCTCCAATCGTCCTCAGCGTATACGACCCCGGCCCGTCCCCGTGCTGCTCCGCGATCGACCTTAGCAGGCCCGACGGGTCGTCATCAAGGAACTGGATCGTCTTGACCGTGACCGCTCGCCGTCCGGTCACTCGGTCGTGCGGGTTCAATTCGTCGAGCGTTTTGAGCACCGACTCGTTGCCCGATCCCCACTGCGGCGTCGAGCCGGACCGTGTAATACTCCGCGTCAGCAAGAAGACCAACTGCGGCTTGAGCGCCAGGGCCGCACGCAAGCCCGGGAGCGGCGCTGAGCGCCCCAGCGGCCGGACCGAACGCAGCCAGCCACGCACGGCGTCCTTGTTCGTGTCATTAGCCCGCAGCAAGCCCGCCACGCGGGCACCCGGCGGGGAAAAAATCTCAAAGCCGTTCGAACTCGCACCCGACCCACCACCCGACCCACCCGATCCATCTCCCCCGCTCGGCGGTGGATCGCGGAACAAGATCACCTGGAATTGCTGCGATTCGTCCAGCTCTCCGATGGAGCGCGCGAGCGCGTTCATCACGAACGTCAGGCTCGTTGTCATTGCACCCGAGGCGTCCACGACATAGACAACCCGCTCCGCTCGGTCGGCCTTCACGCCAGCGAACGTTGCCTTGGCCGGTGCCGCGGGCGCGAGAGGCGGTGGCGCGGCTGGCGGGGCGGGCACGGCCTTGGGCGCGAGCGAGAGCTTTGTCTTCGCCAGCGCGGGCAGTCGGGTCGCGGGCGCGAGGTTTAAGTCCGAAGGCTTCGCTGGCTTGGTATCCAAGGCCGCCGCGATCGGCTCGGGCCGAGGGGCTGGATCGCTCTCTTTGAGTGTTTCGACTTGAGCCACCTGTTCAACGACCGGCTCCGCGGGCGGCTCTGGCACTGCCTGCGGGAGCGGTTCGGGCAGAGGGTCGGGAGTCAGGGCTGGGTCGGGCGTGGCATCGAACGTGAGTTGGGTTTCCGTGACCGGCACGTCGGTCAGCCGCGGCGGGCTCGTTTCGAACCACGCGTAGTAGCGCACCGCGATCGCCAGGCCCGCGTGGACGGCGAGCGACAGCGCGGCCGGAACACCGATCGCCAGCACCCACCACGACTTCTTCCACGATCGCGCCGACCGTGCGCGCAGCGGCTCGCGCGGTTGCTGAGCCAGGCTTCGGGAAGTGCGTCTCACCTCTGTCAGATTTCGACTCTCCACGCCCAGATTGTTAGCTCACCGTCGGCACCACGCCGCTAGCGGGACCGCGCCCGAACAATAAGCGGTCTAGCGACAGCGCCCCGGGCCCCGCGAAGAACAACGAGAGCCCGCTCATCGCCAGCATCAGTTGCCACAGCAGAACCTGCCACGCCGCCACACTGAACCGAGGCTGGTTGGGCATGAACCCCCACACCGTGTCGCCGCTCTGGATCGCGGGGCCAAAGTGCGTTAACCACGCCGCGACCACGATGGTCGAGACCAGCCCGAGCGAACAGAACCGCGTTAAAAACCCGCACAGCACGAACGTCCCGCCGACCAGCTCGGTCACCGCAGCCGCCCATGCCCAGAGCACCGGCCAGCGGTCGCCCGCCGCCCACGCTGGCCAGATCGCCATCCGGGCCGTGCCGTCCGCGTTGACCCCGGGCCGAGCGGCTTTGACCAAGATCAAGGTGATGCCGTGAACGCGTTTGACCTTGACCGGCTCGGCGAAGTCCGCGGCCGAGTAACGAGAGGCGATCGCTTGAGTACGAACAAAGTTTGCCGCGGTGCTCGTGTCGTCGCGGACCAACGCGGCGAGCCCTTCGGAATCGATCTTTGGGCGAGAAACATGGACCTTGGGCTCGGCCTTGGGCTCGACCTTGGGCTCAGATTTCACTACCGGCTTGCTCGGGTCTGATTTCTTATCACCCGGGACCGGGAGCGTCTCGGTCGGTGCCGGAAGCCTCGTTTTCGAATCTGGTTTGATTTCTGGTGTGAGATCCGGTCTAGTTTCCGGCATGGTTTCCGGCTTGACCTCAGGCTTGCTGGCTGGCGCGGGCACGTTGGTCGGCGACGTGCTCGGTGTCAAGATCGGCCTTGCCGTCGGGCCCGCGATCACCCCTAGGTCCGCCAAGATCACGGCGTCCTCTCCCTGCACCGACATCTCGTCGCCCATGACCTTGCCCAGCCCCGCCCACACGAACGTGATCCCCAGCCCGACTCGGAGAAACAACGGAGCAATAGCCAGCCCGACGCGTTGACGATGGTTCATAAAAATCCTCTCGGCCTCCAGAGGCCTTGCAAAAGCTGTCCTTCTTCTTTCGGCATATGAGGCGAGGATTCCATAGCAGAACCAACACCAAACCACGGCCCGGACCCGCCGGATCCCTGACAACCCGCCCACAACGCCGCCACGGCGCGTTCGTTTCATCCTCGGTACGATTGGCAGTGCTCTCGACCGCCTAAGCAAGGCGGTCGTGAGACTCCGGGCGGGTGTGGCGAAATGGCAGACGCGCGGGATTTAGGTTCCCGTGGCCGAAAGGCCTTGCAGGTTCAAGTCCTGTCACCCGCATTTGAATCGAACGCCCAGCAGCGCCACCGGTAACCAGCCAGTTCGGCTTACTCGCCCACAACGTCCGCGATGAAATCGTCCGCGTCGGCTCGGTGGGCGGACGAGTCAGTCCGGCCAGTTTCGCGATCGCCTCGCCGGTCGGTGCGATGGGTCCGTCCAACTTGGCGGCGAGCAAGTGCAGGTCGGCGGCCGCCATGATCGAGCGACGGCTGGGTGGCACTGACTTCGTGCCACTGAGATCGGTTCCTACCGATCTTGTATATTACCCCAGCGAGTCGCCCGCTCGGCCCATCGCCGCCGGTTGTGGGCCGAGCGGGCGGTTCGCATCCGTGATCTTCTCGAGGATCGGTGGCTTGAGTTCTTTCCATCGTTTGATCTCACGCTTGGCCACGGACACTTTGATCGACCGCAACGCTCCAGCACGGCAAGGCCTATGACGATCTGCTGGGGCATGAGGCCCTGGTGAAATGGATCAAACTGCTTGCAAGCGTCGTGTGATGAACGTGCGTCCAGCGGATTGCGGTCTGCCACTGGTCGGCGGCAATTCATCGCTGGCTGATACGCGGCAAGGTCGTCATCACCGCTCGCGTGCGCAAGCTCTTGGTCATTCTCAGCGCGATGGTCCGCGATCGTCTGGCGTGGGACGAACTCAAACTGGCGCAAACATGTTGACTTTCGCCAGGGTCACTTTTTGGAGGGCGTTCAGGTCTGGGGCTGGGCCGTCGGCGGCTGATGGAAACACTGTTTGTGGTGAGTGAGAGTCAGCGCTGGCAGGCACAGGCTGCGATCTGGCCTTGCCGGAAAGAAATCTGATCGTTCGTCTACGCGATTCATTTCGTCGCTCGCTCAGCCCCTCCCACGAGCCCCGCCACCACCGCGATCAATTCGTGCGGGTCGATGGGCTTGGCCATGTGGGCTTGGAACCCTGCCACGAGCGCGCGGCGCTTGTCCTCGGGGGCCGCGAACGCCGTCATGGCCAGGGCGGGCAGGTCCTCCCCGCTCTTTTGCGTTCGCACGCGGCGAATCATCGAGTACCCGTCCTCGCCCGGCATCCCGATGTCGCTCACAACGACCCGAACCTCGGCCGCCTTACCCGTGCCATTCATCGCGAGCTGATATCCTTCTTCTGCCGACGTGGCGAGAAGCACAGTAGCCCCGGCCGTTTCGAGCGCCAGCTTGGATATCACACGCAAATCCTCCTCGTCGTCTACGACCAGCACGCGCACGCCGTCCAGCCGCGGCGGGTTGGCCGTCGAGATCGGCGTGTCCGATTGAGGCGGCGTCGCGGTCTGCGACATGGCCGGGAGTTCGAGTGTGAATGTCGCGCCCTTCCCCGCACCTTGGCTCATTGCCAGCGCGGTGCCGCCGTGCGCTTCCATAATGTGCCGCACGACAGACAACCCCAGCCCCAGCCCGCCGTAGGAGCGTGTGGTCCCCACGCCCGCCTGCTTGAAGCGTTCAAAGACGCTGGGTAGAAACGCTGCGTCGATCCCCATGCCGGTGTCCGTGACCGTGATCCGCGCCGTGCCCGCGTCCGCACCCTTTACCCGCTCCACGCGCACCGCGACCCGCCCGCCGTCGGGCGTGAACTTGATGGCGTTGGTAAGCAGGTTGGAGACCGCCTGCTGGAGCCTCGACCAATCGCCGTTGACCCAGACACTTTGAGACCCACCCTCAACTCTGTTTCTGCCCCCGCCCGCTGCCCTCAGCTTCAAGCCCTTGCCCTTTGCCGCGGGCCGCACCGCGTCTACCGCCGCGAAGACCAGGCTCGTGAGGTCTAGAGGCCGCGAGTCGAGCATAAACTTGCCCGAGGTGATCCGGGCCACGTCCAGCACGTCCTCGATAAGTTTGCCCTGCACCCGCGCGTTGCGCTCGATGACCGCCAGCCCGCGGTCGATGTCAGCGTTGACCGGCTTGCCGTCCGCTTGCGTGGTGGTCCGCAGCAGCACCGCCCAGCCCAGGATGGCGTTGAGGGGCGTCCGTAGTTCGTGGCTGAGCGTGGCTAGGAACGTGTCCTTGCTGGCGTTGGCGGCCTCGGCCTGAGCACGCGAGGCTCGCTCCTGCGTTTCGCTTCTGCGCAGAGCTTCCTCTATCTTCTTCCGCGCGGTAAGGTCCGCCTGAAGTTGCTCGCTCAGCAATTCTGCTTTTTCCGTGAGTTCATGCTGGCGCACGGAAGCGACGATCAACTGCCCGTTCATCGTGATCATCTGCGCTTCCGTCTGCTTGCGCGCGGTGATGTCTACCGCCGCCAGCACGCCCGTCACCGGGACGCGGATGCCAGCGACATCTCCAAACATCACCCGCTTCTTGACTGACAGCCAACGGATCGCGCCGTCGCGATGGACGACCCGGTGTTCCAGAACAAACCACCCGTCCCCGCGTGGGTCAAGAGATTGGTTCATGCGCCGAAAGATCTCGTCGGCGTCGTCGGGGTGGAAGGTTGCGTGGATGGCCGAGCGAGGCAACGCTGCCCCGGCTCGCAGCCCGAACAGCGCTGCCGCGACGGTGTCCAGAACAACCGTCTGCGTGCCGTAGTCGATCCGGCTCACCCCCAGACCCGACACCTCAACCGCCAACTGCAACTGCTGCTGACTGAACTGCAACGCCTCCGCGCGATCCTGTAGATCCTGGGCCATTGTCCACCGCTCGGCCGCGTTCTCGACGGCTCGCGTCAGGCTCTGGGCCCCCATCCAGCCTTTGTCAAGAAAGTCCTGCGCCCCGGCTCGCACCATCGCGCGGCCGAGCTCTGAGTTGTCGCTGCCGGTCACCACGACAATCGGGCAGATGGTCGTCCCTTGCGAGCCAGCCAGCGCCGCCAGCACTTCCGCAGCACTCATGTCTGGCAGGAAGTAGTCGAGCAACACACAGTCGGGCGCAGCGGCGAGAGCCTCTTGCACGCCGGCCGCACCGTTCTCGGCCTCAATGAACTGATACCGCCGGCCCGACCCGTTCAGCAGAAGTCGCCGGATCTCCCGTCGATCCTCCGGGTTGTCGTCGATGATGACGATCTTCCAATCGTCACTTCTCATGAGCGGCTCGCTTCGCCCGCAGGCAGCATTACCCGGCTCAACCAATAGGTCAACACGTCGACGAGAACCGCGAGGTGTTGCGGGTATTGGACCGGCTTGACGTGATAGGCGTTGGCGCCGGCGGCGTAGCAGAAGCCGATGTCTCTTTGATTGCCCGAGGTGGAAAGGACTACTACCGGGACGGACTTGAACGCCGGATCAGATTTGATCGCCGCGAGTGCCTCACGACCGTCGGTCCCGGGAGTATTAAGATCCATCAGCACCAGCGTCGGGCCGGTCGAGGCCTGCGCCCGCAGGACGGTCAGCCCGTCCACGCCGGTGGCCGCACGGAACACGTCGGCCGTGATTCCGGCCCGCTTGACGGCTTGCTGCACGGTGTCGAAGTCCTCGTCGGAGTCTTCGATGACGACCAGCGTGGCGGTGGCGTGCTTGGTTGGAGGCATGTCAGGCTTCTTCCTGGGCCGCGAGGGTGAAATAGAAGGTCGTTCCCTTGCCCGGCGTCGACTCGAGCCATACACGACCGTGGTGGCGCTCGACCAGTTTCTGAACGATAGTAAGTCCGGCCCCGGTGCCGCCGCCGTATTCGTCCCGCCCGTGCAACCGTTTGAACATCTTGAAAACCTGCTCGAAGTACCGCGCCGGGATGCCGATGCCGTTATCGCGAACATAATAGATCGTAAGGTCGGCACACCCGCTGGGGCAGCTGGCGCGGGGGTGAACTTCGTGCGGCGCAATGAACCCGATCTCGACTCGTTTCTGCGGCTTGTCGTTGTACTTCAGAGCGTTGGACAGGAGGTTCACGAAGATCTCTCGGCACCGCACGCGGTCGCACCGGGCGTGCGGCAGGGGGCGGGGGACGGCGATCTCCGTCGGTCCCTCGGCACGTCGAGCGTCCACCATCTCGATGGACTCATTCACCAATTCGTTGAGGTCTGTATCCTCGGTTTGCAGCGCCGCCCGCCCGACGCGAGAGAAGTGCAGCAGCGAGTCGAGCAGGCTGTCCATTCGAACAGTCAACCGCATCAGCCCGTCGAGCTTCCGGCGTTGTTCCTTGTCCGTGATGGTCGCGTCTTCGAGCAGTTGGTGGGCGTATTTGTGGATGCCTCGCAGCGGCTCTTTCAGGTCGTGCGACGCCACGTAGGCGAAGGCGTCGAGCTCTTCGTTAGACTGGGTCAGGTTGGCGTTCAAGTCGGCCAACCGCTGCGCACGGCTGACAACAACTTCCAACACCAGCATCCGCAGCCGGGCGGCGGCATCGAGTTCCACCGTCAGCCACGGCAACGAGCGCCCGCGCACCGATTCCTGGAACAGTTCGAAACTCGCTCGCGGCGTGAGCCGCGGGCCGTGCGGGCCGAGCACGGTCGGTTTCTCGTGTGGGTTGCCGCCCCAATTGACCGTCTGAGTTGTCTCCGGCCTGAACCAAAGTATCCAGTTCCGGTTGGCGCGCGAGAGCGGCACGGCCAGCAGCCCGCTGGCCACGTCCGCGAACGCAGCGGCTGGCGGGTAGGCTTGAGCAAGCGCGTTGGCCGAGTACAGGGGACGTGTCGCGGAGGCGAACTCCGGCCGGTCGTTCAGCCACTCGCTGAGAGCTTCGAGCTCGGCTTCCGTCGGCGTGTTGCCAACGCGCCACCAGCGGCCCCGATGGTACAACGCCGCCCCGCTGGCGCTAATGCCGTCGATCAGGTTTGGTGCGCCCTCGATCAGGGCCGCCAAGCCGTCTTCTCGCGTGGCCTGCGCGATGAGTTGCTGGTGCGTCTCGTCGAGCTTGAGCCGGTAGGCCATATGCTCGCGGTCTTCGGCCGCCTGATATTGCAGCGAGACCACTTGAGCCAGGAACTCGCAGGCCGCCCGCACCTGATACGGCACGTGCTTGGGCCCGGCGTAATGGTGGCAGGCGATCAGCCCCCAGAGTTCCCCGGCGCGCCGAATCGGCATGGTCAAGCCCGCCGTCACCGTCATGTTCTTGAGATAGTCGGTATACATGACCGATGCCCCGCGCAGGGCGCAGTAGGTCATGGTCAGCGGCCGCCCGGTGTCAGGGTTGGCCAGCGGGACAAGTTCGGCCAAGTCGCCCGCCACGTCTGGCGTCGGGCGGACCCAAATCTGTTTGAAGACCTCGCGGGCTGGCTGGGGGAAGTCTCCGGCCGGATAGTGCAGCCCCAGCCACGGGTCGAGGTCGGCTCGCTTGCTCTCGGCGACAACCTCGCCGTGGCCATCTGCGTGAAACTTGTAGATCATCACTCGGTCTAGGCCGGTGAGGGTCCGAAACTCGTCGGCGGTCAGGTTGCAGAACTCTTGCAGAGTCTGAGCGGTCTGCAACCGCGCGACGGTCTTCTTGACCAGGGCGTAATAGTCTGGCTCGCCCGCCAGGGTGCGTCCGGTGGCCTCGAACTCGACCACCGCCACGCCGTCGATCGTGTGAGCCGTCACGTCCAGCGGCGGCACGCCATTGCGAGCCGGGAGGCTGAACACATGAAGCGGGTTGCGGTCGGTCGGCTCGGTCGCCAGAAACGCTTTCAGGCGCGCTTCCCCGTCTGGCCCGACGGCGGCCCGGACAGGCTTGTTCAAGAGCGTCTGGGCCGCGTGGCCGAGCAGCCGGTCGGTGTTCTCGCTCGCCTGCAGGATAGTCAGGTCTGTCGGCCGCAAGACCAGCAAGGCTCCGTGCGCCTGCACGCACCCGGGCGTCTGCACCGGCTCGTTGTCGCAGTTGGTGATGGTGACGCCGTGCCGCTTGACGCTGTAGGGCTGGCTGGCCCACGGTGGTGGAATGTCGGTGGTGTGAGTCATCGTGGATTACCCTCGGCAGATGCTATCTCCTGGGGCGAGCAGCCGCGCGAACGAGCCACCGTCTTGACGTCGGCACAAGGTTCGCAACGTGTGATGTACAGGCAAGGCTCTTCTCGCCGCGCGCCCTCTGGCAAGAGTTTGCAGACATCGAGCGGCCTGGCCGATGCCGAGACCACCCTGAACCAAGTCGAGGCGATTAGGGGAGAGGCCGCTCTCCGGGATGTAGTCCGATCCCGAGATGCTGGTGGTTGCGAGCGCGGTGTGCATGAGTCGTTGCTCGAAAGCGCCGCGCGCAGAGTGCCAATGCAGACCGTTGTCACGAGACGAGGCGGGCTCGAGGAGCTGGCGGCAGGCTCGGTTGACTTGCCCCACCAGACGCGTCAGGCTCTCGACGTGCGTCAGGGGCGCGACGGCGGCCACGAGCTGAGGCGACGTCTTGGCCAGAGATCGGTTGAGTTGCGCGAACTCTGGCGGATGATCCGACAGTGCGAGCACGGCTTGGAGAACCGTGGGCGGCGCGACGGAGAAAGCGGTGCTTTGGTTGGCTTTGGCGATGCGGTGACTCCTCCGGCCTGTCTCTAGGCTCGTGTGATGTTACCTCGCCAGACCGAGGCCGCGCCTCGCTCGAGATTTTACCACCCTCATCAACGCCAGAAAATCGCTCGATCGAGCCTCGAAAGTCGCCGCTCGGGCCGGAGAGTCTCGCGCGCGCGTTTGGAGCTCGCTCGCGCGCGCGAGAGACATTCTCGCGCGCGTTTGGAACTCTCACGCGCGCGCGAGAAACATTCTCGCTCGCGTTTCAGACTCTCTCGCGCGCGTTTAGGACTCGTTCGCGCGCGCGAGAGACATTCTCACGCGCGTTTGAGGTTCTCTCGCCTGGGAATGAGGTGCGTCGGCCCGAGAACCGCACCTTCTCGCCGTCGCCGCGCCCACCGCCGCGCCCACCGCCGCGTCAATGAGGGAAGTTTTCTCGCGCCGTTACCGGCCCTTGTTCAACTCTTCCATCGTCTCCGCGGCGCTCGCACGCCCTTGGTCCCACGGCCCAGGGACGCCGGTGGTCAGGCCGCGGTAGCCCTTCAGGCGCGCGCCGATCATGACGCCCTTGGCGGTGATCTCGTACTCGCGCAGGTCGATCGAGTGCTTGCCGCTGCGCATCTTGACGACCATAATCATCCGCCGCAATTGGCCGTTGATCGAGACGTAGCGCAGGCGGATGATGTCGTCGGAGAGGAAGGAGATGGCGAAGTTCGAGAGGCCCAGCGAGGTGAAGTCGTCCTCGATCTCCACCGTCGAGACGATGGTCACGCCCAGCCGCGTGAGCGCGCCGATCATGCGATAGAGGCTCTCGCGAAAGTCGGTGCGAAAGCCGGGGGC
>CAZIMT010000015.1:4694-32666 GCA_964540295.1 uncultured Phycisphaeraceae bacterium | reverse complement strand
CATCTGCGCCGCCGACTTTAACTGCAACGGTTTCGTCAACGGAGACGACTTTGACGGCTATATCGCCGCCTTCGTCTCGGGCGATCTTTCGTCGGACTTTAATCGCGACGGCTTCGTGAACGGCGACGACTTTGACGCGTTTGTTCCGGTGTTTGAATTGGGGTGCTGAAGCGGAAGGGATCGAGGGATCGAGGGATCGAGGGATCGAGGGATCGAGGGATCGATGGATCATGTGGGTGATGCGGGTTCGGTTGTGCGTGGCTTGTAGAGGAGTTTGACCCAGGCGGTGAAGGCCAGCATGATGGCCGCGGCGAGGCCGACCCAGATTGGGCCGATCGTGTTCCAGAGCAGGTAGATGTTGAGCGCGGCGATGAGCGTGCAGATTGAGTAGCCCAGTGCGCTGACCCAGAACGGGTTGACGAACTCGCCCATTCGTTTCTTGCTGCTGGTGACCATCATCAGCGGGAAGATGGCGAAGGGGAGTTGCATGGAGAGGACGACCTGGGAGATGACGAGAAGTTGAACGGTGTCTTTGCCGCCGGTGGCGGAGACGACGATGAGGGCGGGGATGATGGCGAGGCAGCGAGTGATGAGGCGGCGGAGCCAGGGCTTGATGCGGATTTTGAGGAAGCCTTCCATGACGATCTGGCCAGCCAGAGTGCCGGTGATGGTGCTGGATTGGCCCGAGCAGAGGAGCGCGACGGCGAAGCAGGTCGCGGCCGCACCGCCGAGGGCGGGCTTGAGAAGTTCGTGAGCCTGCTGGAGTTCATCGACCTGCACGCCGTTCTTCCAGAAAACGCTGGCGGCGAGGACGAGAATGGCGGCGTTGACGAAGAAGGCGAGGCTGAGGGCGACGACGGTGTCGATGGTGTTGTACTTGATGGCGGTGCGGAGGCTGGCGGGGTCGCGGGCGTAGGCGCGAGTCTGCACGATTGAAGAGTGCAGGTAGAGGTTGTGAGGCATGACCGTCGCGCCGAGGATTCCGAGCGAGATAAGCAAGGCCTCGGTGTTGGGCATGGTGGGGATGAACGTGCCTACGGCGGCGGCGTGCCAATCAGGCTCGGCGAGGAAGATGGTGTAAGCGAAGCAGATGCCGATGGTAGAGACGAGGGTGATGACGAGAGCCTCGAGCTTGCGGAAGCCGAAGTTGATGAGCATGAGGAGGAGCAGGACGTCAAACCCGGTGATGAGCACACCCCAGACGAGCGGGATGCCCATGAGAAGGTTGAGCGCGACGGCCGACCCGATGACCTCGGCGAGGTCGCAGGCGATGATGGCGATCTCGCAGAGGATCCAAAGGACGAACGAGACTGGTTTGGAGTAGTAGTCGCGGCAGGACTGGGCGAGGTCCTTGTTGGTGACGATGCCCATGCGAGCGCAGAGGATCTGCAGCAGGATGGCCATGAGGTTGGAGGCGAGGATGACCCAGAGGAGCGCGTAGCCGAACTGGCTGCCTCCAGCGAGGTCGGTGCCCCAGTTTCCGGGGTCCATATAGCCGACGGCGACCATGAAACCCGGGCCGGCGAAGCCGAGCCACTTGCGCCAGGTGGGGCGGCTAGGGTCGGTGGATCTCCAGACCGAGAGCGAGGCGTAGGCTTCGGGAAGTGAGCGCGTGAAGTCGGGGCTGACGGCCACATCAAGATTGGCGGGGACGGCGCCAGGCGTTCGTATGGTTGAAGATGGTTCGTCGAGCGGCTTCATAAGCGTGGTCGGCTATCGGAAATCGGTCGAGCTTAGGCCCGGGCGTGCGAGAGGTGTTCTTGAGCGAGGCCCTCAGGCGGGGGGCCGAAAGTGTACCATCGGCTACACAAACTAGTCTAGGCCACTGCGGGTGTCAATTTTTCGACACAAGTGGCGGATTTGAGCGGGTGGCCGCGGAAGAAGAAGTCCTCGGTCCTTTGAGGCCTGTTGTCCCACGTTGAGCGAGGGGCTAATCTCGTTCTAGATGCCTAAAGCCGCGAAGAAAACACGGAGTTCCACGGCCGCAGGGGCGGGGGGTGCGGCTGCTCGGCGGCGTCCGTCGCTCGCGGCGCGGCTGGCGGTGCAGCAGGCGGAGAACCATCGCCGCACGCGCAAGGCGCACTCGGCGGAGATCGCGGAGGATTATGTGGAAACGATCGCGGACCTCATCGACGGGGGCGGCGAGGCGCGGGTGGTGGACCTGGCCCGGTGCCTGGGCGTCACGCACGTGACGGTGGTTCGGACGGTTGTTCGGTTGCAACGCGATGAGCTGGTGACGGCCAGGCCGTATCGGTCGATCTTCTTGACCGACTCGGGCCGAAAGCTCGCGGAGAAGGTGCGCGAGCGGCACCGGATCGTGTACGAGTTTTTGCGTGCGGTGGGCGTGGGCGAGGCGAGCGCGCGGCTAGATTCGGAGGGGATCGAGCATCATGTCAGCGCGGAGACTCTGGCGGCGTTTGCACGGTTTGTGGCAAAGAAATGAGCCGGGGTTGCGGCGGGTTTGAAAAGGCCTGTCCGGCATCGCTCTGAAGATCGCCAAGCGTCGTCGGCCTCGTTAGCTTAATCGGTCCATCGCCTGCGCCACAGTTGCCACTTGGACAATTTCCGCGCCAGCATCCTTTGAGAGCGATCCCGCGCCACTTTTCTCGCCGCGCCCTTTGATCTTCGGTATCACAACATTGACATACCCAAGCCGCACCGCCTCGCGCACCCGTTGTTCCAATTGGGCGACCGGGCGGATTTCGCCGCCGAGACCGACTTCGCCGATGACGGCCGTGGCGGCGGGGAGCGATCGTTTGTAATGAGCGCCAGCGATCGCTAGCAGCAGGGCGAGATCGGCGGCGGGCTCGACAACTCGGATCCCTCCCACCGCAGAGGCGAAGACGTCGCGGTCGGCCAGGCGCAGGCCGGCGTGCTGCTCGAGCACAGCGATGAGCATCGCCAGCCGGTTCGAGTCGAGGCCCGAGCTTTTGCGTTTGGCAGCACCCAGGAAACCGGTCGCGGTCAGGGCTTGAACTTCGACGAGATAGCAACGCGAGCCGGACATGACCGGGCAGACCACCGCGCCGGGCCTAGGCGTGGCCCCTTGCGTGGCGGCGACGCCAGCGGCGTCTGTGACGGGGACCAGACCCTGGCCCGTCATCTCGAAGAGGCCGATTTCCAAGGTTGTTCCGTAGCGGTTCTTGATGGCGCGCACAAGGCGGTGGGCGTGATAGCGGTCGCCTTCAAAGTACAACACCGTGTCGACTAGATGTTCTAATAAGCGAGGCCCCGCGAGCTGGCCATCCTTGGTGACGTGGCCGACCAGCACGACCGCGATCCCCGACAGCTTGGCCAGATAGACCAGCTCCGAGCAGCAGCGGCGGAGTTGAGAGATCGAGCCGGGCGAGGCGTCGAGGTCAGATTTATAGATCATTTGGATCGAGTCGATAACCAGCACGGCCGGGGAGACCTTGCGGGTCTGTTCGATGATACGGGCAAGGTTTGTGTCGGCGAGGATGTAGAGGTTGTCCGAGGACGTGCCGAGGCCGTCCGCTGCGTCTCTTACGTTTGCTGGGTTGAGATTCTTATCGTTCTCGGCTTCGAACGAGCTGACGACGCGCTGAGCTCGCAGCTTTACCTGCTCGGCGGATTCTTCGCTGGAAACATACAACACACGCTTGCCAGCGATCGCCCACGCTCGGGCGGCCTGCAGCAGCAGCGTTGATTTGCCGATGCCTGGCTCGCCGCCGACGAGCACAGCCGACCCTGGTACGAGGCCCGCGTGACGGTCATCACCGCCGAGCACTCGGTCAAACTCGCGGATCCCGGTGGCGAGCCGGTTCAGCGGCGACACGCCCGGCGCGATTGCGCTCAACGGCTGGGCCACGGCGTTGACCAGACTTCCGCTGCTCATCGCGTTGCCCATCGCGCTGCCGGTTCCGACGCCGATGGAGCCCATGCCGGTGGGCGAAGCGCTGTTTTCCGCGATCTCGGCCCAGGCCACGGCCATGCTCTTGTGCGGGTCCTTTGACGCCGCTTTGTCCACGATCTGCTCTTCGAGCGAGTCCCAGGCCCCGCAGTCTGGGCACTTGCCCAGCCAGCGGTTCTGGACAGCCCCGCAGGCGCGGCACAGGAAGATGTGGCGGACCTTTGCCATGCGACGCAGCATAGCCGGATGAAGGCCGAACGACGAGATGCGTCGGGTCTCGAGGCCGGGCGGCTGCGGTGATTCACGGATCTATCATCCAGCAGCCGCGATGACCGAGCTTCCATCTCAATCTGTGTCGCCGACGACTCCTCAGTCGGTGGCCCCTCCCGCCCACAAGCGTTCCTCACTCAAGAAGAAGCGATGGTGGACGCTTGCCTTGGCCGTGCTGGTCCTCGCTTGGGCCATTTTGACGCACTCGCGCGTCACGCGGCACTTGGTCATCCCGCGCCTCGAGGCCTTGCTTAACGCCAGCATCGAGGGCGGCGAGGTTTCGGTTGGGCTTAATGGCGTGGTCCGCATCACCGACGCCACGCTTCGCGCCCCCGGGATCGACGGGCAGGCAGGGGCGGTGCTCGAGCTTAAGCGGCTCAAGGCCAGGCCCAACTGGGGGAGGCTGCTGGGGATTTCTTCGTCCAGCACCGCGTTCGTGAGCCGGGTGGAGCTGACCGAGCCGACGGCCCGCCTGAGCCTGTCGGTGGATGACAACTCGCTGAACTTCGCGGCGATCAAGCTGCCTTCGCCGCAGGGCGGCTCTGCCGAGGTGCCCGAGATCGTCGTGCGGCGTGGGCGGGTGGAGCTTGGCGAGCACCGCACGGTCAACGGGGTCACGACGTACACGCTGCTCAAGCGGATCGAGATCGACGGCACGTTCAAGCCAGCCGCGAACCTTGAGAAGGGTGTGTACGAGATCGCGCTGACCCAGATCATGGGCAAGCCCAACGCGGCGGAGCCCGAGCCCGCCTCGGCGAGCTTGGTTGATATCCGCGGCACGGTCGGGGCAGACGGGGTGTCGCTCTCGATGAAGGGGCTGACGCTGGAGGATTGGCCTGCGTCCTCGATCCCGACGCCGTTGCGAGACGTTTTCGCGTTCATGAACCTGCAGGGGCGGATCCGCCAGACGGACGTGGTGTACGACGAAGCCTCGGGCGTGCGCGCGACGCTCGAGCTGGACGAGGTGGCGGTGAACCTGCCGGTGCTGGCGACAGATAACCCGCTGGAGGGTCCGGTGCAGCCCGCGCCGCCGATGCGGATGAGCCGGGTGAATGGTTGGATCAGAGTGGATCGCAACGGCGCGGTCGCTGATCTTCGAGGTCAGCTCGAGGACCTTCCGTATAAGGTGATGCTGAACTATTCGGGCACGACGGCCGACGCCGCGTTCACGTGCGACTTTGAGTGCGAGAACTTCACGATCGAGGAGAAACCTCAGATTCTGCGGTTCGTTCCGCCGACGGTGCGGTACCGCCTCGCGACTTTTTCGAACCCCACCGCGGTGGTCTCGGCCAAGGCACACGTCACGCGCGGGCCAGCGGTGAACGGCTTGCCCGGTGAGGTGAAAGTCGCGGGCACGCTCGATTTTCACGGCGGGGTGGCGGCGTACGAGCGTTTCCCCTATCAGTTCCGCGAGCTCTCGGGCAGCGTTCGCTTCGACGAGAGCACCATCGACATCCTGCGCGTCGAGGGGGTTGCGCCGACGGGGGCCCGCGTCAAGGCTCGGGTGCACATCAGCCCGATCAACGATGCGGCGGGCGTGGATGTCTATGTCGAGGCCGTCGGCGTGCCGATCGATAGCACGCTCGAAGCGGCGATGGGCGCGGGCCGCAAAAAGCTGGTGACCGAGATCACGAGCCGGGGGCAGTACGAACGGCTGATTTCCGAGGGGGTCATTGTTTCGCCCGAGCGGAGCATCGAGGCGGCGCGAGAGCTGATGGCGGTAAAGGCCGAGCTTTCCACGGCGTCGCTGGAACGTGCTCGCCAGCTGGAGTCTCGAGCTCGCGAGCTTGAGCGTCAGGTCGCGACGCCGGTGTTCGCGCTGGGCGGGACGGGAGACGTGGTTCTCAAGATCAATCGCGCGGTCGGGATTGAGCCGGTGTGGACCGAGACCATCGACATCAAGCTCGGCACGATCGGCGTGCTGCCCGATCGCTTCCCGCTGCCCGTGCGGGCCAGCAACGTGAACATCTTTATCGACGGAGAGACGGTGACGGTCAGAGGTGGGACGTATCAGGGTATCAGCGGCGGGAGCGCCACCGTCGCGGCGACGATGAAGTACCCGTCGTACGAGAGCCCCGACACTGATCCGTTGCCGCAGATTTCCGTGCGAGCTTCGGGGATCCCGACGGACGATCGGCTGATCAGCGCCATCTCGGGCGCGGTCCGGCGGGCTGCGCGCGCGAACTCGGGCGCGGGTCAGAACGCCGCTGCGGATGGCCAGCCCGTGCCCGAGGCCAACGACGCGTGGGTGCGGCGTGTGCTGACGGGGCTCGGGCTGCATGGGCAGATTGACGCGACGGCCGACATCGCCAGCAACGAGCTGGGCACGAGCGTGGACGCGCTGGCGCGAGTTGAGAACGCCACCAGCACGCCGATCTCCTTGTCTAAAGGCGGGGCGGGTGTTGAGCCAGCCGCGGCGAGCGTTGTCGTCTCTGCCTCGCGCAACGTCGCATCCGAACCGCTGATCGACCGCATCTCGGGCATGGTTCACGTGACCGACCAGATCGTGTCCATCGACCTCGCGGGCCGCCTGGGCGCTCGCGACGGCGATCCGGACATGCAGATCAAGGCCGAACTGGCCGCGCGCGATCCGGATCCAGAGTTTGTCGGCCCGCCGCCGCCGTACCGATGGACGGCCTTGCTCGACGCTCCGCGGTACAAGACGCCGCTGCTGGTCGAACCGTTGTTGGCGTTGTTTTCTTCTGAAGTTTCGTCGAAGATCGCCGAGTTGCGTGAGCAGTTCAAGCCAGCGGGGCTTACCGACCTCTCGGCGGTCATCGCGGGCGGCGGGCCGTTGGGAACGCGTGCGACGGTCGAGCTTTCCACCCTCGACGGCATCGAGCTGGACATCTTTGGTGATCGTCTGAGCGTGACCGAATCGCAGGGCATCGCTCGCGTGCTTGGCGGCGGGAGCACACCGGGCATCAGCCTGGAGTTCGAGGGCTTCCGGGCCGAGGCGTACTACCGCGACGAGCACGCTGGCACGCTCGCCGTCGACGGCCGGATCTCTGACCTTGGCGAGGGTCCCAAGGCCGACCCGCTCAGCGAGCAGGGCGAGCTGACCGTCGGGCTGATGAACGCTCGCTTTGAATCGCTTCTCACCGAGCACACCATCCGCGACCGGGCGGGGCAGGGGATCCGAGACTTCGTCGCCAAGGGCCAGCCCACGGGCGGGTACGACGTCTGGATCAGCCCGCGAAAGACGTCGGCGGGCGACTGGGTTGTCCGCGGCACGCTGTCGCCGCGCTCTTTGGCTCTCAACTTGGACAACGGGCGAACCTCCTTCGAGGCCATGACCGGCGAGATCGAGTTTGACGGATCGGTCGGCGGCACGTTCCGCGATATCGCTGGCGAATCGCTCGGGGATGGCACACCCTGGTCCTTCACCGCCAATGGCTCCTGGCTGGTGCAGAGCACCGGCACGTTCTCACTCCAGGCTCAGCTCAGCGCCGAATCCGTCGGGCTCCCGCGAACGCTTCTCGCGGTCGTGCCGCCCGAAGTCGAGCAGACTCTGAAGGAGCTTTCCGCGACGGTCGCGGGCCCTCTGGTCATGCCCAAGGGCAATCTGCGCATCGACGACGACGGCACGCCGGGCGGGAAGGCTGTGCGTTTCGACGGGAGCATGTCTATAAAGGATCTCGCGCTGGAGGTCGGCGTGCCGATCACGCAGGCCGACGGGACTTTGGAGTTCACCGTTGATAGTCCCGCCCACGGAAAGCCGACGTACGAGATCCGGTCGCTCTTTGATTCGTTCAAGGCCGCGAAGGTCGGCATGACTAACGGGCGCATCCGTCTCGCGGGCGACGCCAAACTCGGGCAGGTTCTGGTCCCGCTCATCTCTGCCGATTGCTACGGCGGGCGGGTCACGGGGACGATGCAGCTCACCACCGACGCGGCCTCGATTAAGCGCTATGAAACGAGCATGTCGTTTTCCGGCATTCGCTTTGCGCCCATTCTCAACGATCTCGGCGCGCAGCAAGAAGAACCATCGCCCGCGCAGGCTTCATCCTCCGCCAGCCTGGTCAATCCGGCCGAGGACGATTCTCGCGGCGTGATGGACGCGCACCTCTCGCTGGGCGGGACGACAGGCGACGACAGCACGCGTCGAGGCCGCGGCTCGCTCGTGATCGGCGGCGGCTCCGTGCTGCGGCTCCCGCTGATGCTCCCGCTCGTGCAGGTCAGCAATCTTCAATTGCCCACCGAAGAACGGCTCAACCTCGCGGCCGGGGATTTTTACGTCGAAGGCCCGAACGTAGTGTTTGAAGATCTCTCGGTGTTTTCCGAGAGCGTTCAGATCTATGGCTACGGGGTTGTGACTTGGCCGGGGATGGACCTGAACCTTCGCTTCAATTCGCGGAGCCTGTCGCGCATCCCGCTCATCAGCTCGCTGATCGAGGCCGTGCGCGACCAGATCATCTCGACGACGATCACCGGCACGCTCAAGAAGCCTAACGTGAACACCGTTCCCTTGGCCGGGGCCGGGGACATGCTGTCGCGGATTTTCAGCACCCCGACGGCCGAGGAGCGCCGAATGCGGACCATCCAGGCGCGTGCCGAACAGGCTCGCGATCGAGTCCGCACGACCGGCGTCCGCGCTTCTCATACGACCATCACCGCGGAAGAACGCTGAACCCTACTCTGCGCTCTGGCGTCCACTTTCTCGCCAGCACACGGACCGTGCGGCCCGCCCCCACACCCGAGGCCCACCATGCCCATCCGACCCGCCGACGACAACCACCCCGAAGAACTCCTCCTTTCGCAACAAGCACCCACCGAGCGGCCGCGCGGCGACGATCCCGCCATCATCGAACGACTTGACGCGCTCATCGAAGAGACGAGCGGGCAGCGCGGCTCGTTTGACGCCAAGCTCGTCCGCGACCTGCTGATCACGGGGCTCAAGCTGATCCCCGACGGGCGTGACACCGGCGAGCTCAAGCTCATGTCGTCCTCGGTGAAGGAAATGCGGCATGCTTACCGCGTGTTCGCACGTTACCCCGAGCCGCACAAGGTCACGATCTTCGGGTCGGCTCGCACGCCCGAGGACCACCCCGACTACACCGCCGCCGTGGAGTTCAGCAAGCTCATGGCCGCGGCCGGGTGGATGATCATCACCGGCGCGGGCGGGGGCATCATGGCGGCCGGTCACGTCGGGCCGGGCCGCGACGCCAGCTTCGGCGTGGCGATCCGACTTCCCTTCGAGACCACCGCCAACCACGTCATCATCGGCGACGAGAAGCTCATCCACTTCCGGTATTTTTTCACCCGCAAGCTGATGTTCCTGAGCCAGGCCGAGGCCGTGGTGCTGTGCCCGGGCGGGTTCGGCACCATGGACGAGGCCTTCGAGACCCTCACCCTCGTCCAGACTGGCAAGGCCGCGCCGATGCCCATCGTGCTCTTGGAGGGGGCTGGCGGCGGGTACTGGAAAGGCTGGGACCACTGGGTCCGCACCGAACTGCTCGACCGCGGCTGGATCAGCCCCGAGGACGTCCATCTTTACTATCACGCCAAAGACGCCGCTGACGCGGCCGAGCACGTCAAGCAGTTCTACCGGATGTACCACTCAAGCCGCTACGTGCGCGACGACCTGGTCGTCCGCATCCGCCGCAAGCTCACCGACGCTCAGGTCGCCACCCTGAACACCGAGTTCCGTGACATCATCAAGCAAGGCTCGATCGTGCAGCGCGGCCCCTACGACGTCGAGAGCGACCACCTCGACCTGCCGCGCATCGCGTTCACCCACACGCGATCCAAACTCGCGCTGGTCCGCCAGCTGATTGATCGAATCAACGAGTTCGGGTCGATGAACCACCCGTAAACAGAAATCCGCGTTCTCGTATCACTACCCATCCTCGTGGGGCAGGCGTCCCGCCTGCCCGCTCCGGTTTTCCTACAACTCTTCTCTTCTCCCGTTCCCAACTCTCAGGAGGCAAGGATGCTTTCCGCCGGAATGAGGTTTCTCTCCATCGTCGGCACCATCGCTCTCGTCTCCGTGGCCTGCTTCTTTGGCTACCGGTTCGTCAAGGCCGACCTCACCGCTCAGGTCTACCGCGACCGCCTGACGATCATGGCCAAGGACTACGAGGCCCTGCGCACGACCTACCAGGACGCCGTGCGCCGCTCGGCCGTGACCGAGCTTGTCGTCAACAACTCCAAGCTCAGCGTCCGCGTGCGAGGCACCACCGGCGTCATTCGCGAAGTTCTCACCACCTACGACCCGGCGGGCGAGATCTACGTCGATTACGTCGTCCTCGATCAACGCCTCTGGATCCGCCGAGTCTTCGATTCCAAAACCCCGCCCGGGCAGGGGCTCGTGATCGACCCGGAACTCAAGAGTGTGGATTGGAACAGCCCGACCGCCGCCCACGGCAAGGCCGTCTACCGAACCCTCGGCGAGGGAACCTGGGTCGTCAGCGTCTCGGGCGACGGCTCGCTCGGGCTGGCCAAGTCGAACACCCCCGCCGACCTGATCGCGGCTCCCGAGATCAAGGACTACAGCAAGGTCGAGCTCCAGACCCGCGAACAAGCCGACAAGATCGGGCCGGGAGATATCTGGAACTGGTTGTTCGGTCGCTGAGGCAATGAGACCAGCACCCTTTGACAAGCTCATCCGCCGCCGCGACCATCTGCCGATGCCCCTGCCGCTCTCAGTCGCCATCGTCTGCAAGAACAACGAGTCCACGATCGGCCGAACGCTCGAGAGCGTGGCGAGGCTGGCGTCGGAGATCGTGGCGGTGGATTCTGGCTCGACCGATGGGACGATCGCGCTTCTAGAAAAGCACGGCGCGCGAGTGATCCGGTCGCCGTGGTTGGGGCACGTCAAAACCAAGCAGCTCGCACTGGAGGCGTGCGCTCAGGATTGGATTCTGTGTTTAGACAGCGATGAGTCGCTTGATTCAGATCTTCGAGCTCGGGTTCAACTCCCTGAAACGCTGGCGGGATCGTCGGCCGACGGCTTTTCGCTGCGGCGCAAGGTTTTTTATCAGGATCGACCGCTGAACTTTGCGTGGCAGCCCGAGTGGCGTTTGCGGCTGGTGCGGCGTGGCCGGGCGCGCTGGCGAGGGCTTGACCCGCACGACCAGCTCGCTCTTGTGGATGCCCGGGCCATCGAGCGGCGGCTAGATACCGGCTTTGTCCGGCATGATTCAATCTCGACGTGGGCGGAGTTCTTCGCCAAGCAGGCCGCGCACGCCCGGACGATGGCCCAGAGCATGCACCGCGAGGGTGCTGGCCCCAGCGCGTTCAGGTTAATGGTGTCCCCTGTCGGCGCGTTTCTTAAGCAGATGGTGCTGAAACAGGCTTGGCGCGACGGGTGGCCGGGGTGGTTGGCAGCGGCGTCCACGGCCTCGGGGTCGCTGATGAAGCACGCGATCCTGTTCGAGCTGGCGAATACGGCAAATTCGGACCTTGGGGGAGGGCCCGGTCCAGCAACAGGTCCGGCGCCAGGTCCGGTGTCGGGTTCGTTGTCGGGTTCGTTGTCGAGTTCGGCTTCCCGTTCAGCGTCTGGGGGCGAGTGAATCTCACGAACCGAGACGAACGAGGACGCTCCCGGGTTGGGCGTGCGTCGAGCACCGTCGGCGCGCGTGTCTCTCGCCTATTATTTAGTGTTCACTGCGCGGATTTTCCGCGTGTCCAGCCCTTCCAAGGGCGCACTTTGAAACCTGTATGAACCACGTCTCCCCCGCAGCGCCGCATCACGGCGAAACCAATATGCCCACGCGAAGCTCTCACCACTCCAAGCCCGGCGACGACCACCCCAGCGATCACGCGCACGCCTCAACGCCCGAGCACGCTCCGGCCCCTGTGCAAGGCGACCACGCCGCGGCCCGCGCCAACAACGCCGACATCTTCGACAGCACCGTCACGTTCTCTGATCTAGGGCTGCGGCCCGACGTGCTCAGGGGTGTGACCGAGGCCGGGTTCAAGCACCCGACGACGATCCAGTCCAAGCTGCTGCCGCCGATGCTGGCTGGACGCGACGTGCTGGGTCAGGCCAAGACGGGGACGGGCAAGACAGCCGCGTTCGGGCTGCCGCTCCTGCACATGTGCGACGACAAGACGCCGTTCCAGGCGTTGGTGCTTGCGCCGACGCGCGAGCTGGCGATCCAGATTACTGAAGAGATCAACGAACTAGGCCGATTCACGCAGGTTCGCGCGACGACGATCTACGGCGGGCAGGCGATCCACAGCCAGGCCGAGAAGCTCAAGAAGGGCCCGCCGATCATCGTTGGCACGCCGGGGCGGATCATGGACATGGTCGAGCGCGGCCTGCTCCACTTTCACAACATCCGCATCGCGGTGCTCGACGAGGTGGACCGGATGCTGGACATCGGGTTTCGCGAGGACATCCGGCGCATCCTTGACATGTGCCCGCCCAGCGAGAAGCGGCAGACGGTGATGGTCTCAGCGACGGTGTCCACCGATATCGAAAAGCTCGCGCGACGCTACATGCGCGACGCCGAGAAGATCGTCACCAGCGCTGGCTCGCTCACGGTAAGCCTCGTGCAGCAGCACCACTTGACGGTGCAGCCGTGGGACAAGAAGCGGTTGCTGTTGCATCTTCTTCAACACGAGGAGCCCGCGCTCACGATCGTGTTCTGCCGGCTTAAGCGCACGGTGGATAACCTGGCCAAGTACCTCGCGTCCAAGGGCATCGAGGCCCACGCGATGCACGGTGACATGAGCCAGGGGCGACGCAATACGGTGATGAAAGCCCTCAAGGGCGGACAATTGTCAGTGCTGATCGCCAGCGATCTGGCCAGCCGCGGCATCGACGCCGACGGCATCAGCCATGTGATCAACTACGACCTGCCCGACGACCCCGATCTGTACATTCACCGCATCGGGCGCACAGCTCGGGCGGGCCGGGGCGGCGTGGCGTGGGCGCTGGTCACGCCGTCGCAGGGCGAACTGCTGACCGAGATCGAGAACCTGATCAACGCCGAGATCCCCAAGCTGGATTATCCAGACTTTGAATCTAGCCCACGCCCCGAGGGCTTTCGGGATGAGGGGCCAGGAGGCAGACCGGTTATCGAGATCCCCAAATCCGATGTGCCCAAGTTCAACCGGCTCGATTCGGCTGTAAATAAGGAAGTCCCGATCACCGGCAGCGCCAACGCCGCGGATGCCAGCAAGTTCCCGGGCGGGGTCGTTCCGACCAAGCTGCCACCCAAACGGATGTTCGGGAAGATCCCGACCGGGCGGCGATGAACCGACTGCTCAAGACGGTGTCCGCGAACCCCGATAATCTTCACGGGTTCTTGGCTGTTGTCCAGAGGCACCGACCGCACCGTAGCAGTGAGCAACCGCGCCGATGACGTTTCACGAGCTACTTCTGGCAGCGGCCAACCACATGCACCCGCTGCATTCGCCGCAGGACCTGTGGCGGCGCGCTCGCTTTGTAGCGGTCGGGCTCCGGCACTACCAGTTGATCCTCTCCCTGCTCAGCGGCGGGGCGTTCGCGGCGGCCCTAGCTGAGCGCCCGCAGCTTCTCGGCGCGATTCAATGGCCATTCCTTCATAAAGATTGGGATGTGCGACATCGCTTCGAAGCCATGCGCGCCCACCACGCCGAGGTTGAGAACCTTCCCTGGCTTCGGCTTCGGGTCGAGGAGAGACGGATTTTCTCTGAACTCGGGGATCTCATGCCGGGCCTGCGAGTGGTCCTCGACCGTCCTGAGTGGTTCATTCGGGAAGGGAAGCTTGCGATCAATCTCTTCGTGAGCGACGAGCGGGTCTATTCGCTCGCCTTCGCGCTTGGGCGGATCGGCGAGCAGCGCGTGGCGCGGATCGGCGCGATGCAAGGGCGCGACCTTGCGGATATCGAGGCGGTGTACCGCACGCTGACCAAGAAGCTCCACGGCGCAAGGCCGCGCGATTTCCTCTTTACGGTCTTCCAGATCATGTGCCAGGCGGCGGGCGTCCAGCGGATCCTCGGCGTGAGCGAGGCCTGCCGGCACCACCTGCACCCGTACTTCGGTTCCAAAAAACAGACAACACCAAGCGCCAACTACGACGAGATCTGGCAAGACCGCGGCGGCGTCCCCGCCAGCGGCGGGTTCTTTGAACTTCCAGTCTGCCCGGGTGTGAGATCTGATAGCGAGATCCCGTCGCACAAGCGCGCGATGTATCGACGGCGGTACCAGCTTTACGACCGGGTACGCGAAGACGTGCAAACGCTGGCTGGCGCGAGCGCGCCGCGGCAACCTGCCCCGACCATCTAGCTCTGGCCGCTTCGTAAAAATCAGCAGCCGCCCTCGAACGCCGCGACGAAGGCGTCGCCGGTGACGAAGCCGTCGCCGTCGAAGTCGGAGGCGATGTTGCCGAGCTCGAAGGCCGTGACATAGGCGTCAAAGTCGTCGCCGGTGACAAAGCCGTCGCGGTCAAAGTCAGACGAGCAGCCGATGGTGGCGACCCAGGCTTCGGTGTTGCCGCTGGGGTTGGTGCCATAGCCGACGACAGTTCGGCCGTTGTCGGAGATTCCCAGCGCGTCCACTAAGGTCCACCCGGTGAGGTTGATCTCGTCGGCTTGGAGAAGAGCTTTGATGGACCGAAACCCGTTGCCAGCGTCCCAGATCACTGCCTCGTCCAGACCGGACGGGCCAGCGCTGGCGCCCACGATGAAATCGCCGCGGGCGGAGACTGCGTGGGCGTCGCTTTGGGAGTCACCGCCCGGGAGGCCGCCGAGGGCGACCATGCCGGTTGCTTGCGTCCAGCGGAAGGCTTCGGTGCCGTTGCTAGAGGTGCCGGTGCCGACGATGGTGGTTCCGTTGCGGCTGATGGCGGCGGCCTCGGAGATGGGCGTGGCCCCGCCGCCGGGGAGGTCGCCGAGAGAAACCATGCCGGAGGCCTGTGTCCAGCGGAAGGCCTCGGTGCCGATAATGGTGTCACTGCCGCCGACGACGATCGTGCCGTCGCCCGAAACGCCCAGCGCGAAGGAGGCGTCGCCGCCGCCAGCGAGGAACCCGAGAGGCTGGAGCGTGGTGCCGTTCCAGCGGCAGGCCTCGAGGACAAACCCGGCAAGCTCGCGTGATCCGGCGCACACGCTGCCGTCGCTGTTGATCGCGTTGGCGACCGATCCAAAGACGCCGCCCGCGACGGTGCCGCCAAGGCGGGTGAAGACGCCGCCCTGCCACTTGAACGCTTCGGTCCCGGCTAGGCCGTTGCCCTTGCCAGCGATGACCGATCCGTCGGCGGAGACGCCGAGCGCGAACCCTTGCAACGACCCGCCGGTCAGGTCGCCGATCGAGACGATGCTCGACCCGACGGAGCGGAATGCTTCGGCTTGATTCGGCGCGACGGTGGATCGGCCGACGACGACGGAGCCGTTGGCCGACACGCATGATGCCTCGGAACGGAAGGTACCGCCGGGCAGGTCACCCAGGGCGGTGAACGAGGTTTGAGCCGAGGCCGTGGACGCTGAGCCGACGAGGACGAACATCGACAACGCGAGGGTGACGCTGCGCATGGCAAATCTCCGAATCAGTTGGTCGATGGCGCGGAATCTCACCCTCTGAAGAAGGGGTTGGTCTCTCTCTCGAAGAGCCGAGTGATTGTACTAGATTCGGGGCGGAAGTGGCGCGCAAATTATGAAATCGCGCTTCGCATTAGAGCGCAAATTGGGGCGCAAATTGGGCGCCTTACGCGGTCGAGGGTTGCCCTGATGGGAGCTCGGTTCTCGGCCCTCAAGCATTCGCGGCTTGGGCGGGAGGGGAGGTTAGGGCTCAGCAGCCGCGGTTTTAGCATCCTCGCTCGAAGGACAGGACGTACTGGTCAAAGTCGTCGCCGGTGACAAACCCGTCGCGGTCAAAGTCGGCAGAGCCGTCCCCGGCCTCGAACGCGGAGACGTAACCGTCGAAATCATCGCCGGTCACAAAGGCGTCGCCGTCGAAGTCGGCCGGGCAACCGCCGCCGTCCTCGACGGCTGGCTCGAAGAAGAACCGCGCTGCCCCGCCGTCTATGATGAGGCTGCTCCAGGTCATGGTCCCCGGAGCGGCCGCGAACGCCGACCGACCAGACCATGTGATGGACTCGCCGATGAAGCCCGGAACCCAGGTGCTGAGAAGGGGTCCGAGCGTGGGCCCGTTGTGCATGCCCGACGAAGACGTGAACTCAACCCAAGGCCCGATCGGGAGATCGGAGGAGTTGCCTTCGAAGTCGCTGAGCATGCTTGGTCTATAGAAAGCGTCGGCGAAGATGATCCACGCCCAGCCTTGGCCGGGCGACCAAGTTCCGTCGTTGTTATCTAATGTCATACGGAACTGATAGCGGTAGAGGCCGCCGGTGTCGGGCGCGTAGGAATAACTGAGCGTGAGCGGCGTGGTAAAGGCGGTGGCGTGTGCGCACGCAAACAACGATGTTCCCAATGCCGCGAGACGAGCGAAAAACGTTCTCATGGGTCGATCCTTCTGGTGTCACGGGCACGTTGCAGACGCGGTGTAGTGTGACCGGCGAGGCGTTGCGAGTCAATGGGGAGTGTGAGAATCTCAGCGGCCAGCTTCGCTATCCGCGCCGGCTCGCCCTTGGCAACAGCCCGAACAATACCAGTCCGGCCCCGCTGGCGATCACCCAGAGTCGAGATTTTTCTTGCGTGGTCCAGCGCATCAGCGTGGACTCGACGTGCTGGCGTTGAGGGAGCGCGAGGGGCGGGGGTTCTAGGGCGGGGAAGACCGAGGCGTCAGCGATGCGGGCGTCGGGCCAGGCGTCCATGACGCGGCGGTCGGCGGGGATCTCGTTGAGCTGGCTGGCGGCCAGGGCGACCACGAGTTGGCGGTCTTTGGAGGACAGAGCGTTGAGGTACTCGCGGTAGCGATCGATGCGCGACTGGCGGTGCTGCTGGATGAGCTTGGCCCGGTCGCGGAGAAACTGAGCCTCGGAGAGGTCGTCGGCGGCGGGGATGAGTACGGTGGCGCCGAGCAGGAGCACGCCAGCCATAACGAAGAGCCAGCCAGGGTCAAAGCCGGGGGACGACTTGCCGCGAGCGCGTGCCATCTCGGCTGAACCGGCCCCAAGGACGGCCAGAGTCGGCGCGGCGTCGAAGGGGACGGATAGAGGCTGAACAGAACCCTGAACAAGTTCCGCGGCTGGCCTTGAGGCTTGGCCTGAGATTGGCGCGGTCGCGTCCATGGTCGGTTTATCGGTTGGCGAGGAGAGATTCATGGAGAGAACCGAGGGTTCACGATCACCGCCGTCTGATCAACGGCGAACAATTTACTTATTCCCAGCCAGCTTTCGTGTTGTGACGTCGAACGTGCGCACCATGTTGGCGTTGCTGCCGTAAACGAACGCGGCGAAGACGAGGGACGCGACGAGGCCGCCGATGGCGAGGGTGAGGCGTGCCCAGGCGAAGCCGCCGTTGCTGATGGTGGCTTCGAGGGCATCTTCGGGAAAGACGAGGGCGTAGAGGCCGGTGGCGGGGCTGAGCGAGCCGACGACGGGGCCGAGGTAGGGGAGGCTTTCGGCGGCCTTCCAACCGCAGAGGCCGACGATCCCGGCCACGACGCCGACGACGCCGACGGTGGCGACGACCGATCCGATGGTGCCGCGGCTTTTGAGCGAGGACTGCAGGCCGACCATCACGCAGGCGGCGATAAAGGGGATGACCACGAGGGGAGCGATGAGCCCGGCCTCCGGGAGCACGGCGGGGATGAGGTGGACGGTGCCGTTGATGGTTTTGCTGACGGTGACGCCGCCGGAGCGTTCGAGGCCGTTGAAGAGAGTATAAAGACCGGCGATGCCGAGAGTGCCGATGGGGACGGCGAGTAATGGTAAGAGATAGGCGATGAGGCCACGGAGTTTTCCTTGGAGGTATTGGCTGGGGGTGATGGGTGTTGTGAGCAAGAGATCGAGAGTGCCGTCCTCGCGTTCGCGGCTGACGGCGGTGGCGGCCATGTTGATGGCGACGAGTGTTGACACCGCGACCTCGCCGAAGACGGTGTACATGATGGCGCGGCGGAAGTCGAGGGTGTTGAGGTAGGCGGTGTGGTAGAGGACGACGAGAGAGATTCCGAAGAGCCCGCCGAGGGCGATGAAGGTCCAGCGGGCGAGGACTTTGCCAGCGGTGGCGTTGCGTGCGGCGGCCTCGCGCCAAGCGATGGGGTTGGTCCAGACGGCGCGAGGCGCGCGGTGCTCGGACCCGGCGGCGTCGAGGCCGAACATGCGCCGCCACCATGAGATTCCGGTTGATTCGACGCCGATCTGCCCGATCCCGCCGAAGCGGACGGTGAAGGTGGAGACGACGATGAGGAAGAGGCTGAGGAGGGTGGAGCCGATGCACCAGGTTTTGACGGGAGTTTCGAGGAGCCATGCGACGGGGCCTCGGAAGGTTCCGGGCGGCGCGGCGTTGTAGGTGGAGGGGTTGAGGAGAGAGTAGAGAGCGAGGAACGGGTTGAGGGCGGTCATGTAGGTGACGCGGACGCCGCCGGTGCGGCTGGCGAAGAACTGGTCGAGGCCGATGGTGATGGCGAGGTAGCTAATAACGGATACATAGAACGCGAAGACAGCTCGCTTTCCGACGAGGCGCGAGACGGAGAGAGCGATGGCGGTGGCGCCGACGACAAGGGCGGCGCACGCGGCGATGAGGGTGCTAATGAAGATTGAGGAGCCGGGAACGCCGCCAAAGAATTGCGTGAGTGCGAAGAGAGGCAGGCTGGCGACCAGCAGCGCGAGGATGAAGAAGAGGCGGCCAAAGAGGTTGCCGAGCACGATCTGCGTGGCGGTGAGCGGGGTGGTGAGGAGGACTTCCCAAGTCTGCGGGCTGGCTTCTTGGGCGATGGCACCGGCCATGAAGACAGGGGCGAGGATGCAGATGAGGCCGATCTGGAGGTAGGCGATGTTGATGAAGCTGCTCGCGCCAGCCGAGGCGAGTTCGCGGTAGGAGAGTGAGGATCCGCTGGTGCCGAGGAGGAGTGACCAGAGGAGGACGATGATGAGCACGGCGAGGTAGGCCGCGCGGATGTACATATGGCGAACGCGTCGCGACCCGTTCTGAACGAGTCGGACGGTAATGGGGTTGGTGATCCCGAGACGGAGGAACCAGCGGAGGAAGACGGGCATTGGTTGAGGATGGTACCGGGGATGAGTCGCGGTGGTTGGGGTGGTGTGGAGTGGGTGATACGGTGGTGGGAAGGGTGGTCGGGGGACAAGAAGGAGAAGAAGAACAAGACGCAGTTCGGAGAACTGCTCTACCAGGATTGGAAACCTTTGATGCGGGCGGTCGGTATGCTTCTTCCTATGCGCACGACCGTTTTCATCGTTCTGGCCGGGATCACGGGCTTGGCTGGGATTTCGAGGTTTGCACCCGCTCAGCTGGCGGGCACTCCGCCCACTTCACATCTTGGCCAACCGGCCAACGGTCCGCGGCGAGCGGACCCGTCGTGGCACGCTTTGCGGAACGCGACGGTACACGTCGGGCCGGGCGTGACGATCGCGCACGGGACGGTGGTGGTGCGAGACGGCAAGGTGTGGGCGGTGCTTCCGGGGCAGGCCGGGCCGGACGGGAAGATGGGGACAGAGGACGACGTTCCGGCGTCGATCCCGATGGGCCCGCGAGTGTGGGATCTTTCGGGCCAGCATATTTATGCGGGTTTCATTGATGCGTACGTGGAGGTTGATACGCCGCTGCCGGACGTGAGCTCGGCGGGGCAGCACTGGAGCCCGCGGGTGATGCCGCAGCGGCGTGCGACCGACGGCAAGGGGATCGAAGAGCGTGACGCGGAGTCGTTGCGGAAGCTGGGTTTCACGGCGGCGGCGATTGCGCCCAAGCGCGGGGTGTTGCGCGGGCGAGGCGCGGTGGTGTCGTTGGCGAGTGCGAACCCGGACTTGAGTCAGGCGAGGCCGCCGGTGTATCAGGCGGACGTGTATCAGAGTGTGGCGTTTGACCTGACCGAGATTCCCGCGAGCGGGCCGAACCCGGAGGACCGTTGGCCCGGGTACCCAAATTCTCAGATGGGGGCGATCGCGTTGATCCGGCAGACGCTGATCGACGCGGACTGGCAGAACGCGGCTCGTCGCGCTGGCTCGACGATCGAAGCGAGCGCGCTGGACGCGCTGCCCGCGGCGAACGATCGCACGGAGCGTTGGGTCACGCCGCTGCTGTTCACGACGTCCGACGAGTTGGAATCGCTGCGAGCGGCCAAGATCGGCAAGGAGTTTGATCGCAAGGTGATGATCGTGGGCTGCGGGACCGAGTTTCGGCGGCTTGACGCGATTGTGGCCGACGGGCTGCCGATCGTGCTGCCGATCAATTTCCCGGAAGCCCCGGACGTTTCGACGTTCGCCAAGTCTGAGTCGATCGAGCTTGAAGAGATGATGGTGTGGGAGCAGTCGCCGACGAACCCGCGGCGGCTGAGCGCGGCGGGGCTGAAGGTCGCGCTGACGACGGCCAAGCTTGAGGACAAGTCGAAGTTCTCGACGAATCTTTCGCGCGCGATCCGATACGGGCTTGATCCTGAGAATGCGTTGGCGATGGTGACGACGATTCCGGCCGAGCTGTTGGGGGTTTCGACGACGATGGGCCGGGTCGAGGAGGGGATGGTCGCGAATCTTGTGGTGAGCGATAAGCCGTTGTTTGTTGCGGAGAAGTCGCCAGCACAGAAGTCGCCGAAGACCAAGAAGGAAAAGGATGGCAAGCCTGTTGATGTGAAGCCGGGTGAGGTGAAGCCTGGTGAGGTGAAGCTGGCTGAAACGAAGCCCGGCGATGCGAAGCTGGCCGACGCTGTTGCTGGTGTTGCGCCAGCGGGCGAGAAGCCGGTCGATGGTGCGGTGAAGGCCGATCAGCTCGCCGACGAGAAGAGCAAAGAAGACAAGTCCAAGGACGACAAGTCCAAGGACGAAAAATCCAAGGACGGTAAGAAAGGGAAGAAGGGCGAGAAGAAGGAGGACGATCGGCCTGTAATCCGCGACGTGTGGATCGACGGGCTTCGTCACGAGATCGTGCCGCCGTCGATCAAGCTGGCGGGGGCTTGGACCGTTACGTTCGAACCGCCGCGGGCGGAGGTGTTCACGCTGGAGATTGACGAGAAGAACGCGATCACGGTGAAGATCGGCGAGGCGTACACGACGGCGGACAAAGTGGGGCTGGCGGGGAATCGGCTGGGGTTCGTGTACGACACGAGCGAGTTCGATGGCAACGGCACGGCGGTGGTGAACGCGATCGCGGAGAAGAACGCGGCGGGCGAGGTCACGATGTACGGCGAGATCGTGAACCCCGACTCAACGCGCGTTCGGTGGACCGCCAAGCAACCAACGGCCGACGACCTCGCCAAGCCTGATGCCAAGGAGGACGACAAGGCGGCGCTCGAAGACTCGTTCGTCGGTTCATGGAAGGCTTACGAGCTCGACGGCAAGCCGGGGCCGAACCTCGACCTCAAGGCACCGACGATCGCGATCGCCAAAGATGGGGCCGTCACGATCAAGCTCGGAGACAAGCAGTCCACGGGCAAAGGAACTTACAGCAAGATCGACGGCCAAGGTCCCAAAAACCAAGGCAAGGCTCGTCTTGAGTATCGCTACGACAACGCTCCCTTCGGCTCGCCGGGCGATTGGGAGGACTCTGTCACGATCGAGGACGGCGTGCTTGTCGGTGTTTCAAAGACCTCCGCGGGCGCGACGCACAGGTTCAAGGCCAAGCGGATCGATGGCGAGAAACCTAAGCGCGATCGCACGCTGGTTGACGCGATGACAGGGACGTATGTCATGGTGAGCATTGACGACGTGCCCGCCGACCTGACCGACGCTGCGTCAACTTTCATCACGGTCAACGCGGACAAGACCGTCGCGCTCAAAGGCCTCGGCATGGAGATGGCACCGACGGACATCTTGATCGAGCGTGATCGCATCGCGTACACCGTTACCTTCGCGGGCGACACCGCCAAAGCCAACAAAGGCCTCGAGGGCACCGTCAAGGTTCAGGGCCGACGCTTTAACGACTTCCTCATCGGCTCGATGGTCGTGCCCGAGGGCGGCACGCGCAGTTGGAAGGCCGTCCGCGTCGCGCAGCCGGGGCAGGAGATCATCAAGGACGCGTACTACGACGACCTTATCACTCTCGCGTCGATGCCGGAAACGATTCGGTATCCCTTCGGCCCCTACGGCGTCGCTGCGATCTCGCCGCAGAAAGATCTCATCATCAACAACGCCACGATCTGGACCAGCGGCCCGGCTGGCACGCTGCACAACGCCTCGCTCGTTGTCGCCAACGGCAAGATCAAGTCGATCGTCCAAGGGCAGGGCGAACTCAAGCCGAGCGTAAGCGACAAGGGTTTCGTCGTCATTGACGCGGCTGGCAAGCACGTCACGGCGGGGATCATCGACTGCCACTCGCACACGGGGATCAGCCGCGGGGTGAACGAGTCGGGGCAGGCGGTGACGGCCGAGGTCCGCATTCAAGACGTCACCAACCCTGATGCGGTCGATTGGTACCGCCAGCTGGCGGGCGGCGTGACGACGGTGAACAACCTTCACGGCTCGGCCAATGTGATCGGTGGTCAGAACTGCGTGAACAAAGTCCGCTGGGGCGTTCCGCACCCGGACCAGATGCACATGGAGGGCGCCAAGACCGGCATCAAGTTCGCGCTGGGCGAGAACCCCAAGGCCTCGAACTGGGGCGATCGCGCGACGACGCGGTACCCGCAGACGCGGATGGGGGTGGAAGGGTTGCTGCGCGATCGGTTCACCGCGGCACGAGAGTATCTCAACGCCCGCAAGCTCAACGCGGCGAACTTTCACCGCGACCTTGAGCTCGAAGCCTTGGCGGAGATCCTCGAAGGCAAGCGGCTGATTCACTGCCACAGTTATCGCCAGGACGAGATCCTGATGCTGTGCCGGCTTTCGGAAGAGTTTGAATTCAAGATCGGCACGTTTCAGCACGGGCTGGAGGGGTACAAGGTTGCCGACGCGATCAAGTCTTCGGCCTTGGGCGCGAGTATCTTCAGTGATTGGTGGGCGTACAAGGTCGAGGTACAGGACGCGATCCCGCAGGCCGGGCCGATCATGACCGAGGTGGGCGTGCCGGTGAGTTTCAATTCTGATTCTGATGAGATGGCGCGGCGGCTGAACGCCGAGGCCGCGAAGGCGATCCGCTACGGCGATCTGAAGCCCGAGGAGGCGTTGAAGTACGTCACGCTGAACCCCGCGATCCAGCTTGCGATTCAGGACCGGGTCGGTTCGCTGGAGGTTGGCAAGGACGCGGACTTTGCGATCTGGTCCGGGCCTCCGATGAGCGTGTCGAGCAGGTGCGAGGCGACGTACGTTGATGGCCGCGAGTATTTCTCGATCACGCAGGATAAATCGCACCGTGAGCGGATCGCCAAGGAGCGCACGCGGCTGATTCAGAAGGCGCTCGGCGCGTTCATCAACGAGCAGTTGCTCAAGAGCAAGAAAGAGGTCAAGCCGGGCGAACCGAGCGAGGGCGTCAAGCCTCCCAAGGATCTGCAGGACGAGTTCATGGGCGGCGAGGCGATGAGTTGGCACTATCTCGACCTTTACAACCGCGGCATCAACCCGATGAGCAACCAGCCCGGCGTCTGCGGCTGCGGCGTTTTGCACCAGAGATAAGCGTTTGATCTGGTAGCTCGGCTCTCCGAGCCGACTCGCTGATCTACTACCTCTCCGCCCTGTTTCTCCACCCCGCCACTTTCCTCAATCGGAACCACCTATGCCCGCCCTGAACGTTTGGATTTGTGATGATCGTGCCTTGTTCTCCGCTCGGTCCGGGCCTTCGCGAAGACTCAGATTCGGCGTCTCGGCTCGCCTGACTTGCGTGCTGGGGGTGGCGCTTCTTTCGGGGGCGTTGACACCGTGCGCGTCGGCTCAAGATCTGACCGTGAAGGCACCGCGTCAATCGCAGCCGATCCTGATTATCGGCGCGACCGTGCACCCGGTCTCGGGCCCCGCGATCGCTGACGGCTACATCTTGTTCACCAACGGCAAGATCGACAGCGTTGGTCAGGGCGTGCCAGCGTCCTCGGTGCCGGGTGTCAACAACGCCAAGCGCATCGACGCCAAGGGCAAGCACGTCTACCCGGGGCTGATCGGCGCGTACACGCAGATCGGCCTTAGCGAGATCCAGTCGGTGCGTGCTTCCGAAGACCAGCGCGAGGTCGGCCAGATCACACCCGAAGCCCAGACGCTCATCAGCATCAACCCCGACTCGACGCTGATCCCTGTCACGCGTGCGACCGGCGTTCTTTCCGTCGGCGTGTTCCCCACCGGGGGCCTGGTCATGGGTCAGCCGTGCGTGATCTCGCTCGAAGGTTGGACGTGGGAAGAGATGTCGGTGCGTCGCTCGCTGGGTGTGGTGGTGAATTGGCCGTTCCCGAGGCCGTCTACGGCGTGGTGGATACGGCAGTCCAAGGAAGACCAGCTCAAGCGCATCAACAAATCACTGGCGACCATCGACGAAACGTTCCGAACCGCTCGCGCGTACGCGCAAGCTCGCGACAGCGGACCGGGCACGGCGCCGGATATTCGATGGGAAGCGATGAGGCCGCTGTTCGCATCATCTGTTCCTGTTGCTGCTTCCTCAACTTCTCCTGTCCCTCCTTCTCGAGTCTTTATTACCGCTAACGACTCGGAGCAGATCGAACAGGCCGTGCTCTGGGCCGTCGACCTTGGTCTGCGCCCTGTCATTGTCGGCGGCCGCGACGCCCCTCTTTGCGTTGAACTTCTCAAACGTCACCACGTCCCCGTGATCGTTCAGGGCGTTCACAACTTACCCAAGCGGGCCGACTCGGACTATGACGCAACGTTTACACTTCCCGCGACGCTCGAATCGCTGGGCATCGTGTGGTGTCTGGCCAGCGGTGAAGAGACCGCGCACGAGCGCAGCTTGCCGCATCATGCGGGGCTGGCGATGGGGCACGGGCTGAGCGAGGAGGCCGCGATCCGGAGCGTGACGCTGCGAGCGGCCGAGGTTCTTGGTGTTGCGGATTCGCTTGGGTCGCTCGAGCCCGGCAAGGCGGCGACCATCATCATCGCCGACGGCAACCCGCTGGAGATCACGACGCACGTGACGCAGGCCTTTATCAATGGTCGAGATATCGATCTCTCGACCAAGCAGACCAAGCTGGCGGAGAAGTATCGAGAGAAGTACCGTCAGCAGCGTGAGCAGAAGTGATCGTACCGAGATGGTCGTCGCGCTGATCGTGAGTGCTCAGGCTGGTGCCGTCGCGTTGCGTCGCTCACATTGCGTCACTCTCGATCTTGTGGCACGGGCGTGTGGCCTGTGTCTTCTTTTCCTGCATCTTCTCTCTCCTCAACACTCCTCGCTTGGTTCCCCAGCGTCATCTGCGAGGGCTGATCTCCAGCAGTTCCGCCGCGCGGCCTGACCACGATCTCGGGCAGCTCTGGCACGTCCTTGGCGCCCTTGGCACCTTCTTCCCCGAACCTGCGGAGCGTGGGCAGCAGACGTTTTTCATAACTTCCCGCGAAGTCGTTGAACCCGTCTACCGCCATCGACAGCCCGCGCCCGATGCGCGCGATGTGCGCGTACGCCACGGCTGCCCGTTCGTGAAACTCCTTGCCCAGCCTTCGCAGCTCTTCTGCGGCTTTGGCCAGCCGTTGTTCCTGGTACCCGACCGCGACAGCCCGCAACAGCCCGATCAGCGTGCTGGGGCTTGCGAGCAGCACACCCTGCTGGGCGGCCTTGTCGATCAGATCGGCACGCCGTGAGAGCGCCGCGTCGATGAACTGGTCGCCGGGGATGAACATCACCACGAACTCGGGCGAGCCCTCGTAGCGCGACCAATATTTTTTTCCGCCGAGCGCCGTCGCTTGATCGGCGACGTGGCGTGCGAAGCGATCGAGCTGTGTCTCGGCTTCTTCGGGCGTCGATGCGTTGATGGCTTCGAGATACGCCTGGATATTAGTCTTGGCGTCGATGACGATGGTGCGTTCGTTGGGCATGCGCACGATCATGTCGGGCCGGGCCGCGTTGCCGTCGGCGTCGCGCGTCTGGTCCTGCTCGGCGAAGTCGCAGTACGAGGCCATGCCCGCGAGTTCGGCTACACGCCGCAACTGGATCTCGCCGTAGCGCCCGCGGACGTGCGGCTCGCGCAAGGCCTTGGCGAGCTTGCCGGTCTCGTCGCGCAGCGAAGCGCTGGCCGTGGTCATGGTCCGCAGTTGCTCACCGATCGCGGCGGCCGATTCTGCCCGCGATTTATCGAACTCCGCGAGCTTCTCGTCGGTCCGGCGCAGTGTCTCGGCGATCGGCTTGACGAGTTCTTCCATGGACTGCTTGCGTTTTTCGAGTTCGGCCGACGCCTGCGTCTGCTGCGTGCGAAGACGTTCCTCGGCGAGCTTTAGGAACTCTGTGTTGGACTTGCTCAGCACGTCCGAGGCCAGCGCCCGGAAGGTGCCGCTCATGCGTTCGTCCAGCTCGCGTAACTTTTTCTCGCGCTCTTCGAGCAGTCGCTCGTGGGCTTTGCGCTGTTCGTCAAACTTTGATTCCTGGGCCTTGCGTTGTTCGTCGAACTTGGATTGCAACGTGTTGAACTCGAGCTCGAATCGCTCCAGCGCGGCCGCGTGCTGGGCCTGCAGCCGGGCGTGCTCGGAGCGAAGCTCGGCCTCGCGTTCCTGCTGGGCATCGACTTGGCGGCGAAGGTCTCCGGCGAGGGTGCCCGCGTCGCGCATCTCGGACGCGTGCCGCTCTTCGTTGCGCCGCCGCTCGTCCTCGGCTCGCCGAGTCTCCGACTGGGCGGCCGCGACCTCCGCTGAAAGCCGTACCGAAAGTGCTGCCCGCCCGACAAACAGCCACACCGCCGCCACCAACGCGGCGCCAGCGACCACGCCCAGAACGATGAATGCAGGGTTCATGGCCGGACTGTAGGGATCCCGATCAAGAACCGATCACGGGAACGCGGTGAACCGAAGAGCGCTATTTGGATCTGATTCATTGTCAACGAGCATCATTCCGCAATTCCGTGTTCTTTCTGTCCGTGTCTTCCTCGCTCCCCTGCCGATTTGGCACCGCGGTCGCCAACGGTTCATACCGCTGGCAGCATCTCAACGCTGTTCTTGACGGTGTTGAGTCGGTTTTGCGAGACGATATCTGACCACGGTCTCGGCATCGAAGTTGTTTGTGGATCCTTGTGAAGAACGTGCGCCCAGATCACGCCGATTCGTCTGATCCTCGCAAGGGTGACGGGGGCCATTGCGCCCCGGGTCGGGGTGCCGAAGGTTCCTGCCCGCCGGGAGGCCGTCTGAATCTCCTGATTTCTTACGCGGGATGGCAGTCCGAGTCTTGGGTGGATGCGTTGCCTCGGCTACTTGAACCGATGGGCGTTGTTTCGCTGCGGGCTGGGACGGGCCGCGAGGCGTCGGAGGTCATCCGCCGCAATCCGATTCACATTGCGATCGTGGACCTCGGGCTTCCTCTGGAATCCAAGGCCGCGGGTTCGGTGGCCGCTTCCGACTCTGAAGAAGGCGGGCCGCGTTTGCTTGAGATCCTGCGGCGACAGCCTCAGCCGCCTCCGACGGTGGTCGTGAAGAGTTCTCGGACGCACCGCGACGACTGCCGCGAGATTTCGGCCGCCCTGCGCGCCGGGGCCTTCGCGGTTGTTGACCGCCCGCGCGACGTGATGGACCTGGAAGTGATGTTGGAAGTGATGCGTCGGTGTCTGGGCCGGTTCTATCAGGGCCGCTGGCCGGGGCCGGCGATATAAGATTGGTGTTCAGTTGTCGGTCTGGGGCGAGTGTTCGTCCTGGGCTGTTTTCGTCGAGTGTGGCGACGGCGGCCGCGTCCGACACGCGTTCGCGAAGTTCGTTCTTGTTCGATCGTTCTGTTTACCTGAGAAAGTGGAGATCCGACTATGGCCAAGACCAGCACCTCGTCCAGCA
>CAZIMT010000015.1:0-4594 GCA_964540295.1 uncultured Phycisphaeraceae bacterium | reverse complement strand
CCAGCACCTCGTCCAGCAAAGCGTCCGGGAGCATCCGGCCTCTTCACGACAAGATCCTCGTCAAGCGCGACGAGGCCCAGAGCAAGACCGACTCGGGCATCTTCCTTCCCGAGACCAGCAAGGACAAGCCCAAGAGCGGGACCATCCAGGCCGTGGGCGACGGAGCGCTGAACACGGATACCGGCAAGCGCATCCCGCTGTCGGTCAAGAAGGGCGACAAGGTCATCTTCTCGTCGTACTCGGGGACCGAGGTCAAGCTGAACGATCAGGAACTTCTGATTATGACCGAGGATGATATTCTTGCTGTTATTGACTAAGTGTGAAGTGGGGAGAACTTGCGAATTCTCAAATGGCCGCAGTGCCAATTGAGAAGTGAGCACCGAGTGTTAGGGTGTTGAAGCTGTTCGGGTCTGGTTTCGTCTTTCTTTAGCCACTTGGTAATTCCTCGTTTGGCGATTTGGAACACTCAATGAACCCCACAACCATCGCGTCCGTCCTGGACCTCGCGACTAAGGACAAGGGAACCGTCGAGATCATCCTGGGCTCAACCTCGCTCACCGTGAACCCTACTGCATATAAGCTCGTGCCGATCGACAAGTCTGGGGCGCCCGCTGGCTCTAGCCCGACCTTCCACGTGAAGGGCAAGCTGCTCACCGCTGGCGAGGAGGCCGTGGACGGCGTGCTTTCGTTCGACGCCGCCCACGTCACCGGCATCTTTCACTTGAACGGGAAGCTCCCATGACTTCCGAACAACTTCGTCAAGCTCTCCGCGAGCTTGACGGCGAACGCGAAGCGCTCTTTGCGTTCTTCGACATGGCCGAGCACTCGACGAGCTTGGTCGTCAAAGGCGCCATGCTCATCCCCGACGAGCCCGACCACATGGTGAAGGTCACTGATGGAAAGCACATCTACATCATCGACGCCGAAGGCATCGCCTTTGTCCGAATTGCTCTTAAAACCAAGCTGAATTAAGAACCTGAAGTAACGTCCGTTTGCATTCAAAAAAGGAAAAGTATCATGGCAGCCAAATCAATCGCCTTTAACACCGACGCCCGCGAGCGCATCCTCCGCGGCGTGCAGAAACTCGCCCACGCCGTCAAGGTCACCCTCGGCCCGTCGGGCCGCGTCGTTGTCCTCGAAAAATCTTTCGGCGCTCCCACCGTCACCAAGGACGGCGTCACGGTCGCCAAGGAGATCGAGCTGGAAGACCAGTACGAGAACCTCGGCGCGCAGATGGTCAAGGAAGTCGCCAGCAAGGTCTCCAAGGACGCTGGCGACGGCACCACCACCGCCACGATTTATGCCGAGGCGATTTATGCTGAGGGTTTGAAGAACGTGACCGCGGGCGCGAACCCGAACCTCATCAAGCGCGGCATCGACCAGGCCGTGGCCGCGATCGTGGAAGAACTCAAGAAGATGTCCAAGAAGATCGAATCTTCCAAGGAGATCGCTCAGGTCGGCACTTGCAGCGCCAACCAGGACGAGGAGATCGGCAAGATCATCGCGCAGGCGATGGACAAGGTTGGCAAGGACGGCGTCATCACCGTCGAAGAGGGCAAGAGCCTCAACACCGAGGTCGAGCTCGTCGAGGGGATGCAGTTTGATAAGGGCTACCTCAGCCCTCACTTTGTCACCAACCCCGCGACGATGGAGTGCGTGCTCGAGAATCCTTATATTCTCCTCTTCGAGAAGAAGATCTCGAACGTGAAGGATCTGCTGCCGCTGCTTGGCCGAATCGCCGAGGCCGGGTCCAGCCTTCTTATTATCTGTGAGGACCTCGAGGGCGAAGCGCTCGCCACACTGGTCGTCAACAAGCTTCGCGGCGTGCTCAAGGTCGCGGCCGTCAAGGCCCCGGGCTTCGGCGACCGCCGCAAGGCGATGCTCGAGGACATCGCCACCCTCACCGGCGGCAAGGCTCTCATGGAAGAGCTCGGTATTCAACTTGAGAAGGTTGAGCTTACCGACCTTGGCCGTGCGAAGAAGGTCAGCATCGATAAAGATAACACGACCATCGTCGAGGGCGCGGGCAAGACGACGGACATCAAGGCTCGCATCGAGCAGATCCGCCATCAGGTGGATATTACCACCAGCGATTACGACCGCGAGAAGCTCGAAGAGCGTCTTGCTAAGCTGGCCGGTGGCGTCGCGCAGATTAATGTTGGCGCGGCCACGGAAGTTGAGATGAAAGAGAAGAAGGCTCGCGTCGAGGACGCGCTGCACGCTTGCCGTGCGGCCGTGGAAGAGGGGATCCTCCCCGGCGGCGGCGTGTGCATGATCCGGGCTCGCGTCGCGCTTGATAAGATTCGTAAGAAGGCCGAGGGCGACGAGAGGGCGGGCATCGACATCATCAGCCGCGCAATTTCGGCCCCGATCAAGCAGATCGCCGCGAATTGCGGGCTCGATGGCTCGGTTATCGCGAGCAAGGTCGAAGAAGGTGAAGGTACCAACTTCGGCTTCAACGCGCTCACCCACGAGTACGGCGACCTGGTCAAAATGGGAGTTATCGTCCCGACCAAGGTCGAACGAATCGCCCTGCAGAACGCGGCCAGCATCGCGGCGCTGCTGCTGACGACCGAGGCGGCGATCGTGGAACTCAAGGAAAAGAAGAAGGCCCCGGCGGGCGGGCATGATCACGATCATGGTGATATGGATTATTGATTCTCGTCAAACTGAACGTCATTGGATAACCGAAGCCCAGGGATTGCAATCCCTGGGCTTTTCTGTTTCAATGAGCACGTGCCTGAGCCCTGGAACAACTGGTACCACTGCAACGGGAATACCTACGGAACATGGGTGCGTGGTGACGCGCGCGGGTGGCGCGCTCGTCACCACCGCGAGCGCTGCGAGGGTGACTACAAGAACCCACCACCGCCCGGCACCTACGACGCCCTCGCGAAATACTCACGCAATCTGATGACCCGCCCCGAAGTTCATCTCTCGATCAAAGCGCGAACCCGCGCGCGCGACGCGATGGTCGAAGCGCTGCACTTCCACCACATCGAACTCGTCGCCCTGTGCGTGGACGACCATCACTTTCATCTTCTCGCCCGCTTCCCGAACCACGACCCGCGCAAGTGGGTCGGCATCGCCAAGAAGGAGAGCGCGAGAACACTTTCGAGCGAGAAGATTGTAGAGGAGGGTGGGATCTGGGCTGTGCTGTGCCGATGTCTGCCGATCAACGACCGCGACCACCAGTTGAACGTCGCGCGGTATATCCGCAACCACAAATCACAAGGCGCTGCAGTGTGGCTGCTCTCGAAAGTTTCACCGCAGCCAACGGCGAGGTGGCACTGACTTCGTGCAACTGAGACCGGTTCCTGCCGATCTCAGCGTCTTCCTTCAAATCTCGAGTGCTTCAACTTGGTGACTCTGACCACTCCAATAATCGACGCATGACCACCAACCGCAAGTACACCATCTTCATCAGCTCGACCTACCTCGACCTCGTCGATGAGCGGCAGGAGATTGTTCGGGCGTGTTTGGAGATGGGGCACATTCCGATCGGGATGGAGATGTTCAGCGCGGCCAACGAGACGCAGTGGGATGTCATTCGTCGGACGATCGACACGTCGGACTATTACGTGCTGATCTTGGCGGAGCGGTACGGCTCGACGGTTGAGGCCGAGGGCGGGATCGGCTATACGGAGAAGGAGTACGACTACGCCGTTTCCAAGGGTGTGCCGGTGCTTGGGTTTGTGCTGGACAACAGCGCGGAATGGGCGGGGACCAAGCGAGAGGGCGTTGAGGCCAACATCTCTCGGCTGCGGGCGTTCAAGGACAAGGTTCGCTCGCGGATGGCCTCGCACTGGAAGAACAAGGACGATCTGCAGGGGAAGTTTGCGATCGCGATTGGCAAGGCGTTTGGTCAGTACCCGCGGCCCGGCTGGGTGCCGTCGACGCAGGTCGCGTCGCCGGAGATGGCCAACGAGCTGGCGCGGTTGAGCACCGAGAATGATCGCTTGCGGAAGGAGCTCGAGCGGATCGGCGATCCGGCGGCCGAGCTGGCCAAGCAGGATCAGGCGATTGAGGAGATCGCGCAGATTAAGGCGAGGTTCAAGGGCGGCGCGAGCACGTTGCTGGACGTGTTTCGAGGGATCGCGCCGTATCTGATGACGGCGGAGAAGATGGAATACGCCGCGAGCTTTGCGGCCGAGGGTTTGGTATATGAGATGGAGGCGATCGCGAACGACGCGCGAGGCCTTGCGGCGCTAGGGCTGCTCACGACCGCGGAGCGCTTCCCGCACGACCCGCTGATGGACCGCTACTCATTGTCGCTGTTCGGGCGTTCGATTTTCGAGCGTTGGGAACGAGAAGCGCTTCGTAAGACGAAGCTCGTGAACGAAACGCTGGCAGCCACGAAGCCGGGCGCTTGAGGCGAGGTGGAGCGAGGGAAATCCTGCTCGCGAGGGCGGGTGGTCGTGGTCGGTGACGAGTATCAGCAGAGCAAGAAAAACGCCGAGGACTGGGGGCAGTCCTCGGCGTGGGGAGGTCGATTCGTGCTGCATGTGCCCGGGTCGGGGGCTGCGGGCAATGGTCAATGAGCTTTAGCTGTGGGCTCAGCACCCGGCTTCAAAGCGGTCGGTCAATCTCTCAC
>CAZIMT010000014.1:22717-33365 GCA_964540295.1 uncultured Phycisphaeraceae bacterium | reverse complement strand
GGCTGGAACTGGTCCACGAGTCGCGTGGCGTTCGCTGGTTCAACGACTCGAAATCGACGACGCCCGAGTCGGCGCTGCTGGCGGTGAGGGCGTTTGATGAGGAAGGTAACGCGAGCGAGCGCGGCCTTGGAGAAGAGGAGGGTCGTTCGCGTGTGCACTTGATCGCGGGCGGGTACGACAAGGGATCAGACTTGAGGCCGATCGCGGCGATGGCGCGTTCGCTCGGGGGGATGTACACGATCGGGGCGACGGGCCCGTGGCTCGCGGCGGCGGCACGAGATCTGGGCGCTGGCGGGGTGACGCACGACTGCGGCACGCTCGAGCGTGCGATGAGCGTGATCGGGGATCGTGTGAGGCCTGGGGATGCTGTGCTGCTAAGCCCGGGGTGCGCATCGTGGGGTCAGTTCGAGAATTATGAGCAACGCGGGGAGCTGTTCACGAGGATGGCGCGGGCGCGGTGACCGACGAGCACTGATCGTTCCTAAAACTGGTGCGGGAGAGTTCGGTAGGCGCGTGGACGAGTAGCCCTCGTGGGGCGTGGGAGTACCAATGGCTCGAGATTCAGCGAGGATTTGTATGGTTGCGATCATTGCGTCGGCGTTGGCGTCGAGGTTGGCGTCGGTCATCGGGCTGTCGGTGCTGGCCGGGTGTTCGCAGCGAGTTTCGCCGGTTGTGAAGGATGGGCGAGCGTCGGACGCCGCGGGCGAGGTGGTCCCCGCCCCCGTTCTCGTTGACACTCCTGCGCCGGTTCTCGCTGAAAACTTCGCGAGTGTTGAAGTTTCTGATGCTGGCGCTGGTCCCGCTGGCGATGCTCTCCGCGAGGTCTTCCCGCATGTTCGGTTCGACGCGGCGAGCAAGGTGGTTGAGTTTGACGGCGAGGTTCCGATCGACTGTCATAACCTCAAGACGCCACGGATCTACCTTGAGGTTACGGTGTGCGCGCGCGATTCCAAAGAGCACGAGGCGCTGGTCGTGACGGACGCGAAGCCGTCGCACGTTCACGCGGCGTTGCTGCTGGCGGGGCTGGAGCCGGGGACGCCGGGGCGCTGGACGATCGAGAACGGGCAGACCAAGAAGGTGTCGCCGAGCGGCGCTGCGGTGGAGGTGAGCATTGTGTGGCGTGACGCTTGGGGCGTCGAGCGGACCGCGCGAGCGACCGATTGGGTGGTGAGCACGAAGGGTGCGCGGCTGGGCGGGTCGTTCGTGTTCGCGGGGTCGCGGATCGTGCCGTGGCAGGGGCGAGAGTTTTACGACGGCGATGGGACCGGGGTGCTGATCGGGCTGACCACCTTCGGGAGCGAGACGGTGGCGTATTCGGAGCTGTTGAGCCCGGAGTCGGCGATCAAAGCGCCGGAGTGGATCGCGGATGTGGCGCGCGTGCCGACGATGGGGACACGGGTGGTCGTGCGCGTGCGCGAGGCGGCGAGCTTGCGGTGAATAACGCTCGACGAGCGAGATATGCGTTTAACGGCCGAGCCGGATGCGGACGGTTTGGGTTTCTTCGGAGTCCAACTCGCGCACCGTGACTTCGATGGCCTTGCCGTCGAGGATCCCTTGGTCGATCATGAGCTTGAGCACGTCGGCCGGGGATCTGACGGATTTCCCGCCCACGGCGGTGATGACCTGGTCGGGTTTCAGCCCGGCGGCGGCGGCGACGGAGTCTTTGCGGACATCCGAGATGGCGGCGCCGCGCGGGGAGTTCTCGAAGTTGATCCCGAGGCGTAGGGCAAGAGGGAAGAGCGCGTTGAGGGTGTCGTTCTCGGCGGCTCGCTCGCCGAGAGTGACGGCGACCTCGCGGAAATCGGTGCCGTCCCAGACCCGGAGCGTGACGGCGTGGCCGGGGCGGAAGGCGGTGACGATGGAGGGCGGAAGGTCTTCGTCGGTGAGGGCTTGGCCGTTGATGGACGTGACAATCTCGCCGGACTTGATGCCAGCCTCGTGAGCGGGCTTGCCGTCGACGACCTGTCGCACGCGGAGGCCCGCGCCGCGCCACTCGCCGCGTTCGCCGCGGATCTGTTCGGGGCGAGAATTGAACGAGAGCCCCATGAAGCCGCGCGAGACGGTGCCCTTCTCGATGAGTTGTTCGACGACGGATTCGATGGTGGCGAGTGGGATGGCGAAGGAGATTCCGGCGGACTGGCCCTCGCTGGTGGTGCCGGTGGCGCCGCGGGCGGTGGCGATGGCGACGTTCATGCCGATGACCTTGCCATGGATGTCGACGAGCGGGCCGCCGGAGTTGCCGGGGTTGACGGCGGCGTCGGTCTGGATGAAGTTGGTGAAGCCGCCGAACTCCATGACGCCGCGGGCGGATCGGCCCATGCCCGAGACGATACCCTCGGACATCGAGAACTTGAAGCCGAAGGGAGAGCCGAAGGCGAAGACGCGCTCGCCTTGCTCGGGTCGGCCGCCGGTGGCGCGGCGCGCGGGGACGAGCCCGCTGAAGTCGGCGACCTGGACGACAGCGATGTCGGTGAACACGTCGGCGCCGAGAACCTTGGCGTCGTAGACTCGGCCGTCGGCGAACTGCACGGTGATCTCGGAGGCGCCGCGGACGACGTGGGCGTTGGTGATGACGTGCCCGTCGGTGTCATAGACCCAGCCCGCGCCGGTGGAGCCTCGAAAGCCGCGGCTCGGGCGGTCGGTGGCGTCGTCATTGGTGACGATGTCGAGGTGAACGACGGAGGGTTCGACGGCGCGAGAGACGTTTTTGACGGCGCGGTTGAGTTTTTCGAGAATGTCGTCGTCGTCGGACTGTTGGCGTGCGAGGGTGACTTGGCCGAGGGTCTGGGCGGCGTCGATGCGCTGGATGGCGGCGGGGACAGCGAGCAGGACCGCGCCTGCGGAGAGCAGGACGACGAAGGCGGGTCCGAAGGAAACAAAGCGACGCATGGCGGTGTCCAAAGCTGTGCTCCCTGATCCGAACGACTTGATCCGAACGACCTGATCTGAACAGACCTGATCTGAATAGACCTGATCTGAACGACCTTGATCCGAGTCGACCCGCGAGACGAGGCGGGCGCGCCGAGGTCGCTTCCTGAAACTCTTCTTCGTCTGCTCTTACTACTCTTCGTCGCCCGAGGCCTCTCGGAAGCGGCGCGATTCATCTTCTTGCATGACATATCGTTTTCCGCCCACACGGCGATCGGCCACCCGGCGTGCCCACTCGACACCAGCCTCGCGGATTGATTCGCCGACGGAGGCCGCCGATTCTGCGAAGCGCGGGGGATGGTCTGAAAGCCCGAGAAGATCGTGCAGAACGAGAACCTGGCCGTGGCAGGCCGGACCCGCACCGATCCCGATCAGGGGAACGGAGGTTTTGGCGAGGATCTCGTCGGTTACTTCATTGGGCACCGCCTCGACCAAGAGCTGAACACAACCCGCACGTTCGAGCGCGACGGCGTCGCGAACGATCCGGCTGGCCTCTTCAGAAGATCGGCCCGCGGATCCATAGCCCGAGGTCAGGGCGGCACGCTGCGGGCGGCTCCCGACGTGACCACAGATTGGGATTCCGGCCCGGGTCATTTTGCGAACCAGTGAGGCAAAGCTGGCGTCGGCTTCGAGCTTGACGACGTCGGCGCGAGATTCGGTGAGGAATCGGCCAGCGTTGCGGATGGCGGAGGCGTGGTCGGCCTGATAGCTCATGAAGGGCATGTCGGCCATGACGACGGTGCGCGAGGCACCGCGTTTGACCGCGGCCGTGAGCGCGATCAGCACGTCTAAGGGCATGTCGATCGTGCGATCAAACCCGAGGATGACCTCTGCGGCAGTATCGCCCACGAGCAGCAGCGGGATGCTGGCGCGTTCGAGCCAGCGGGCGGTGGTGGCGTCGTAGCAGGTGAGACAGGCGAAGGGGACGCCGCTGTCGGCGATTCGACGGAGGGTTCGCAGGGTCACGGGTTCGGGCTGGCCGTGAGTGTCGGGCATGAACAGACTATAGATTGCCGGGGGCGTGGGAGGAGAACGCTCGGGTGCGGGGGATAATGCGTCATGCGACGACGACTGGTTGGCGAGCTGATGGATGATCCGGGCGTGCCGCGTGAGCAGTTGGATTCTGCGCTGCATTACATCCGGAAGATCAACGCGAAGATGGGGGGCGTCGAGGCGTTGCTGGGGCACCTGCGGGCGTGGTCGGCGCGGTGGGACCGCACGGTGCCCGTGACGATTTTGGATGTTGGGACGGGTTCGGCGGACCTGCCGCTGGCGGTGTATCGGTGGGCGAACGAGGCAGGGTTCTTGGTGCAGATTACCGGTGTGGATATCCACGAAACGACGCTGGATCTCGCGCGCGAGCAGGTGGGCAAGGTCGCGGGCGCGGCCGGGGCGATCACGCTGCTGCGCGAGGACGCCCTGAAGCTCGAAGAACGCTTCGCGGCGCGGTCGTTTGAGTATGTTCATGCAGGACTGTTTTTGCACCATCTGACCGACGAGCAGGTGCTGGAGGTGCTGCGTTCGATGGATCGGCTGGCTTGGCGCGGGATGGTGTGGAACGACTTGGTGCGGTCGCGAGTGGGGCACGCGGTGATCACGCTGATGACGCTGGGGAAGCCGCGCATCATCGCGCACGATGCGCGGGCGAGCGTGGCGGCCGGGTTCACGCGCGAGGAGGTCGAGGGCTTCGCACGCCGAGCGGGGATCGGGTATGCACGGTACGGCTGGAACATCTTTTCGCACCGTTTTACGCTAGCGGGTGAGAAGGCGGGCGGGTAGGCTCGGTACTTCTGCGCTGTGCGCTGACGGCGCGACGGTCGGTATCAGCAATCGGCATTAGCAATCGGTATTCGCATGGGGGCGTAGGTTGTTGCCCCGTCTACCATCCCCGCTTTGATCACCTCATCCGGCGTGTGAACCTTTGCCGATCCCTGATGCAGACATGACTTCCGTCCAGTTCGTGAACGCCGCTGGCGTTCCGGGGAGCGTGGCGCCGCGTCCGGCCCCGTTATCCGCGGTGCTGTTCGTGACGTTCATGAACAGCCTGGGCACGGGGGTCGTGACGAGCGGGATTTATTTCCTCACGCAACAGGGCTACGGGTTCACGCAGACGCAGAATTACCTGCTGGGGCTGATGCTCGGCGCCACGTACATCGCGGGCTCGCTGGGCGCTCAGCCGGCGCTGGCGTGGGTTCGCAAGCGGTTCCCCACCGTCAGCACTCGCTTCGTGCTGATCGGGCTCATGGTCACGATGGCGGCGCTGTGCGCGCTGCCGGTGATCGCGGGGAAGATTGATGGTCCGGGGCGGAGTGCGGTGGGCGTGGCGTCGATCTGGGTTCTGGTCGCGGTGTACAGCCCGCTGACGGGCGTGTTCTGGCCGATCATTGAAAGCTATCTCTCGGGGGCGCGAAGCGGCGACCCTTTGAGGCGGGCGATCGGCTTGTGGAACGTGACGTGGGCGTCGGCCTTGGTCGTTGCGGCGTGGGCGATAGCGCCAGCGATCAAGGACTATGCGGCGGAGACGATCTTTGTGCTGGGCGGGGTTCACCTGCTGACCGTGCCGTTCATGGCTGGGCTCTCGCGCGAGCCCGCGTCACACCGGGAGGAGCATCACGAGGCGCACCCGCCGGTGTATTCGGCGCTGCTGGTGACGTTCCGCATGTTGCTGCCGGTGATTTACCTGATCGCTTCGGCGCTGAGCCCGTACCTGCCGACGGCGCTGACAGACCTTGGGGTGCCGCCGGTGTGGCACACGGTGCTAGGGAGCGCGTGGCTTTTGCCGCGAGCGCTGGCGTTTTTCATCCTGATGCAGTGGCAGGGTTGGCACGGGCGCTGGTCGACGGCGATCGTGAGCGGGGTGCTGATCCTGGTCGGGTTCGGGGTCGCGGTGATGGCGCCGACACTGCCGCGGCTCGGGGTCTCGAACGCGACCTCGGTGGTCGTGCTGGTGAGCGGGCTGGCGGTGTACGGGCTTGGCAAGGCGGCGGTGTACATGGCGGCGTTGTACTACGGGCTGGCGGTAGGGAAGTCCGAGGTCCAGGCGGGTGGCAAGCACGAGGCGTTGATCGGGTGCGGGTACACGATCGGGCCAGCGTGCGGGCTGGCGGCGACGGCGGCGGTCAATTCCGGTGTTCTGGAGCCCAGTTGGTTCAATGCGGCGGTGCTGGGGACGGTGGGGTTCTTGACGGTCGGGGTGGCGGTGGCGGTGGCGATGCGGGTGCGGCGGATGTCCGGCAAGCAATCTGCGTGAACACCTTGGAGGTTTGGGCAGTACATCTGTTGAGAAGAGATGCCCGAGTTCTCCTTCATGAACGTCACTTGTGCTGGCCCGATATCATTCAATCTTTGGCCCTTGCCTTGGCCCGCTGAATGCGGGCGCGAGCCGGGCCGATCCGTGAAGCGCCCCTCGATCGGCTGTCGCCATCGACGGCTCGTGGCGGGCGTACGTCGAAAGGACCGTTCTCCGTGCTGACCAAACTTCGCCGTGCGTTCCCGGTGTTCGCCCTGCTTGCCTGTGCTGGCCTGTCGATCTCGGCGGCCGCGCAGTCGTCGTCGTCTTCGGCGGCTCAGCCAGTTCCGAGAACGCGCGAGGTCGCGCAGGTTCCGGTACCAATTCCGCTGACGATGCCGCGGGCCGGTGGCAACGCCATGGAGCAGACACTGGCGACGCGTGACTGGTCGCGCAAGATGTGGGACGCGGCTCGAGGCGGGGACCAGGCTGCGTTCTACGCGCTCCTTGATAAAGTCCCGGCCGACGGCGGCGATCCGCAGCTGGCCGCGGTGCGTGTGTCGGCGTTGCGGCTCAAGGCCAACTACGACAAGCGCGAGGCTGACCGCATCAAGCGGCACGACGAGGTGATGGTCGAACTGGACAAGGCTCTGTCCGAGCCGCGCTCGGACGTCACGATCAGCAAGGGGCTGATCTCGGTCGTTGAATTGCACATGCTGGCGATCAATAAGAAAGCGATCTTGCGCGAGCCCAAGATCAACGAGCTGGTCACGCAAGCGGACAATGCGGCGCGGTCGGCCGAGGAACGGGCGGACTGGCTCACGGCCAGCGAGTTGTTCTACCGGCTGTCGGCGTTGTTCGAGGACGAGGGGACGTACAAGACGGACAGCGACCGGCTGAACCATCGCCTGGAAATGTTGCGGCTGTACGTGCCCGAGCGGTTGTGGGAGCTGCGTAACGCGCGGCAGCTCGCGGCGGGGCTGGAGAAGCTTCCGCCGTACAACCCGGCGGGCGATGACTTCCGTGAGAAGCTCGCGGCGGTGGACGAGCCGATGGTGGTGAGCGCGGTGACGCGGGCCGGGACTAAGCACGTGGAGCAGGTGCCGCTCAAGGACGTGCTGATCGGCGGGCTGCGTGGCGTGCGGACGATGGCGACGACGACTGACCTTCAGCGTTCATTCAAGGGGCTCGCCAACCCGGTGCTGCGTGAGCAGTTGCTCCAGTCGCTGGACCGCGAGGAGGAGAAGATCCGGGCCGCGCAGGTCGCGCTGGATTTCAGCGACGTGGACGGGCTGCTGCAGCGGCTGATGAAGGCCAACCGCGATTCGGTGGCGATGAACGATCAGTCGTTGCTGCACGAGTTCGGCAATGGATCGATGGAAGCGCTCGACCCGTTCTCGAAGATTTTCTGGCCTGACGAGCTGGCGCGGTTCAACCGCTCGACGCAGGGCAAGCTGATCGGGATCGGCGTGGAGATTCAGTTTGATGAGCTGTCGAATATCCGCGTGGTGACTCCGCTCGAGGGCGGGCCAGCGCTCAAGGTGGGTGTGCGGGCTGGTGACGTGATCAAGAAGATTGACGGCAAGTCGGCGTACGGGTTGACGCTGGACCAGGCGGTGGACCTGATCACGGGCCGGGCGGGGACGCAGGTCGGAATCACGATGGAGCGGAAGGACCCGAGCAAACCAGCAGACGCCAAGGCCAGCGAGCTCGAGTTCTCGATCACGCGGGCAGAGGTTGAGCTCAAGAGCGTGAAGGGCTGGAAGCGGCAGGGTTCGAAGGAGGACGACTGGAACTGGTTTGTCGACCCGGTGAACAAGATCGGGTATGCCCGCATCACCGGGTTCACCGACGGCACGACTCGCGAGCTGGACCGCGCGATCCGCGCGATGAAGGCGGGCGAGGTGCGCGGGCTGGTGCTCGACCTGCGGTTCAACCCGGGCGGGCTGCTGGACGAGGCGGTGAAGGTGGTGAACCGGTTCATTGATCGCGGGCTGATCGTGAGCACGCAGTTGCCGGGGAAGCGGACGGAGCGGCAGGAGGTTGCGCGACGCAACCTGGCCACGCTCAACAAGCTTCCGGTGGTGGTGCTGATCAACGAGGGCTCGGCCTCGGCGAGCGAGATTGTTTCGGGCGCGATCCAGGATTATGCGCGGCGCGACGTCATCAAGGCGATCACGCTGGGCAGCCGGAGCTACGGCAAGGGGAGCGTGCAGGACGTGACGTCGCTGGGAGGGGGCGTGGCGGCAATGAAGCTCACGACGCAGTACTACTTGTTGCCCGACGGCCGACTGATCCATCGCAAAGAAGGCGCGAAGGAATGGGGCGTGCCAGCAGACCTCACGGTGGAAATGCTCCCGGCCCAGATCACCGACGCGTTGGTGCTGCGGCGGAACGCCGACGTGCTGCCGCTGGATGAGAACGGCAAGCTGATCGCCACGGCCGAATCCAAGGCCGACCCGGACGACCTGATCGCCAAGGGCCTAGATTTGCAGTTGAATGCCGCGGTGGTGCTGTTGCAGAGCCAGACGCTGGGGACCGGCGAGCAGGCGAGCAAGGATCAGTGATCGAGCAACGTGTGATCGATCAAGGACCGACTGCCTGAGAGTTCGGTTGAATTGAGTTCAATCGCGACGCTTGCATAAAAATCCTCACGCGCAAGTGTGAGGATTTTCATTCCGCTCCCACGCTTGTGGGCGGGGCTCTGTCATTTGGGCTCGCGTTGATCCTCGAGCTTGATCTAGATGGCCGCTCCGCCGCGTTCGCCGGTGCGGATTCTGATGCAGTCTTCGAGGGGAAGGATGAAGACCTTTCCGTCGCCGACCCGACCTTGGGTGCCAGTTTTGGCGGCCTGGATGATCGCTTCAATCGCCGGGTTGACTTACGAATCGTTGACACCGATGGTGATTTCGAGCTTGGGGATTATGCGTGGTCGGACGGGGTGAGCTCGGACGTACTCGACCTCGCCGTGCTGCTGGCCGTGGCCCTCGACAGGCTTGACGGGAGGCGGTAGTTGTCGTTCTCATCGAGCACGCTCTGGAGGGCGGCCTGGACGGCTTCGAGTCGTTCAGGGCGGATGATCGCGAGGATGAGCTTCATGCGGTGGTCTCCGTGAGGAAAGGCATGGTACCTGATCGAGCGCGGGTCTTACATGAGTTCGGAGTGATAGCCGCGTTCGTCGTGGACGGAGATATCGAGGCCGTCGGCCTCTTCCTAGTCCGTGACGCGGAGCCCGATGGAGGCCTTGATGAGCCCGCCGATGACGAGCGTACCGACGACGGCGGCGGTGATGCCCGCGGCCGCGCCGAGCGCTTGCAGGCCGAGCTGTTTGAGATCGCCGCCGGAGAAGAGCCCTTTGACGGGCGTAAAGCAGAAGAGCCTGGTGAGGAGTGCGCCGAGCAGCCCGCCGACGCCGTGGACACCGAAGGCGTCGAGGGCGTCGTCGTAGGCGAGCTTTGATCTGCTCAGGCTGGCTTTGATCTGCACGGCGGTGTAGCACACGCACGACGCGGCCGCGCCGATGATGAGGGCGCTCAGTGGGTGGACGTGCCCGGCTGCGGGCGTGATGGCGACGAGCCTCGCGACGATGCCCGAGGTCATGCCCAGCGAGGTCGGATTGCCGTGGTGCCGCCACTCGATGAGCATCCACAACAGTGCGGCGGCCGCGGCAGCGGATTGGGTGGTGGTGAATGCCAGGCCCGCGATGGAGCCAGCCACGAGGGACTCGACGACGACGGCGCTGCCAGCGTTGAAACCGAACCAGCCGAACCAGAGCAGCCGCGCGCCGGTGAGAGCGAGAGGGAGGTTGTGGGGAAGTACGGTGCCGGTAGACTGCGGGCCGTAATCCCGACGGCGGCCCACGAGCATCGCAAGCACGAGCGCGGAGAAGCCCGATGAGATGTGGACGACAGTGCAGCCAGCGAAGTCGAGCACGCCCTTCTCAAAGAGCCAGCCGCCGGGTGCCCAGACCCAGTGCGCGAGCGGGCAGTAGATGAAGGTGGTCCAGAAGAGAAGCAAGAGCAGGTAGCTGGAGAACTTCATGCGTTCGGCGACCGCGCCGCTGATGAGGGCGGGCGTGATGATCGCGAACTTGCCATGGAACATGACGAAGACGAGTTCGGGGATAACTTTGTCGGCGTAGAGCTTGGTGTGCTCGAGCCCGTGAAGGCCGATGAGCGCGGGGTCCCAGCCGATCCAGCCGCCGACAGATTTTCCGAAGGCGAGGCAATAGCCGATGAGAACCCACTGGACGCCGATGACGGCCATGGCGACAAAGCTCTGCATCATCGTGGCGAGGATGTTCTTACGCCGGACGAGCCCGGCGTAAAACATGGCCAGACCCGGCACCATGAGCAGCACCATCGCGGAGGATGTGAGCATTCACGCGGTGGAGCCAGCGTCGATGGCGACGAGTGTGGGCGCGTCGGGCGTGACGGCTTGGGCGAAGGTCGAGGTCTGCGCGAGACAGAGTTCGAGCAGGTTTGAAAGCAG